>NZ_AP018441.1:6300000-6484812 GCF_009937975.1 Undibacterium sp. YM2 | reverse complement strand
TTGCATTGCACCAATAGTTGTGCCTGGATTGATTAAAATTTGCGCTAAGTGATTGACACGCAAAGCAAAAATGGTGTCTAATTCAGGGTTCCCTACCCCTCTTTTATTGGTGCGGCTTTAATTATCAGTTTTTTTGATGGATTGACGCTTCACACCATGAGCAGCGGTTTTGGGGCAGTAAAGGCGAAAGGCCTGACGAAAATGTGCAAGCCGAAGTCGCACCCAAGACAGCCTTTATCCGTAATTCCGATTTTTTTTATTGCTCAAATAGCGAGACCAACATGAAACGTACTTACCAACCTTCCGTCGTTCGCCGCAAGCGCACTCACGGTTTCCGCGCACGCATGGCAACCCGCGGTGGCCGCGCTGTTCTGAACGCACGTCGCGCCAAAGGCCGTAAACGCCTGGCAGCTTGATTATCAGTTCATTGATCTGCGCAGCCTTGCTGAATTCGCATGATCAATAATATAACTGAGCCAGTTCAGGCAGGTGCAGGCGGCGCAGATTTTGCCCGCGTCAGGCGCATCGTTAAAACGGATGAGTTTTCATCCGTTTTTCGTTTGCGCCCCGTGCAAAAGACGGCGCATTTTGTGCTCTACACCAGAAGCAATGATTTGCCGCATGCCCGTCTGGGTGTGGTGGCCGCCAAGCGTTTTGCGCCACGTGCAGTGACGCGCAATACCATCAAGCGTGTCACCCGCGAGATATTTCGCCATTCAGCCTTGCTGAATGTGGATTGCATCGTGCGGCTGTCCCGCCCTGTTAACAGCAAGGCGGGGCCGGCAACGACCGCCCAGCTCAAGCGTGAGCTCAGGGCGGAAATCTTGCGTCTGTTTGCGGCACCGGCTTGTGCGCCTGCCAGTCATAAGTCACCTGTAAGTAGTACATAAGCGAACTTAGGGCCTATGAGATGAAAACCCTGCTGCTCCTGTTGCTCAGATTTTATAAACTGGCAATTAGTCCTATGTTGGGGCAGAACTGTCGTTTTTATCCCAGTTGCTCTGAATATGCGGCAGAGGCTATCAAAATACACGGTGCTGCCAAGGGTAGCCTGCTGGCAGGCAAGCGCTTGTGCAAATGCCATCCCTGGCACCCCGGTGGCGTGGATAACGTGCCGCCCGCTAGTGAAAAATCGCAAACCACCCCCACATCTGCCCAGTGCTGCCATGATGGCAAGCACACTGGACATTCTTCTCCCCTTTCCTGACATACACAAATGGATATCAAACGTACCGTCCTGTGGGTAATTTTCTCTTTCGCGCTGATCATGCTCTGGAATGGTTGGGGCGTGTATAGCGGCAAGCCGTCTATCTTTGCCCCGCCACCACCGAAAGTGGCCAGTGCTTCTGCTTCAGCCAGCGCTTCTGCCAGTAATACTGCCAGTGCCTCCGGTGCAGCGGGCAGTGCAAGTGCCGTGGCTGCTGCGGCAACAGCGGGTACAGATGCTGCCCCTGTCATCAAGAGCGAAACCATCACCATCACTACTGATGTCATCAAGGCAGATATTGATACCATCGGTGGCGAGCTCAAAAAGCTGGAATTGCTGAAGCATAAAGATGGCACAGACCATACAAAAAACATGGTTCTGTTCGATAACTCGGCCAAACGTACTTATCTGGCGCAGACTGGTTTGCTGGGTGGCCCTTTCCCTAACCACAAATCCGGCTTCATCGCCAGGCCAGGTGTCCGCACCCTGGAAGGTGGTAACCAGGTACAACTGGTACTGGATGCCGAGCAAGGTGGTGTCAAGCTGACCAAGACTTATACCTTCAAAAAAGGGGAGTACCTGATCGATGTGCGTCATGATGTGAGCAATACTGGCACGGCAGCAGTCACGCCATCTCTGTATCTGCAACTGTTACATGACGGCACCAAGCCTGAAAGTGGCGGCATGTTCTCTGGCAGCGGTGAATTCTATGCGCCAGCTGTATATACAGAAGCAGAAAAATTCCAGAAACTGGATTTTGAAAAAATCGCCAAGGGTACTGACGGCCATGCCAAAGCATCGGACAATGGCTGGGTAGCGATGTTGCAGCATTTCTTTGTGTCTTCTTTCATCCCGCAAGACAAGGTCAAGCGCGAAATTTTCACGAAACAGGTTGATACCAATCTGTATGCAGTAGGTAATGTCTTGCCTATGGGCACGGTCGCACCAGGCGCAACCGTCAGCATGAATGCGCATCTGTATTCCGGCCCGCAAGAATCTGCGAAGCTGGAAGCAATTGCCCCTGGCTTTGAACTGGTCAAGGACTATGGTGTATTGACTATCATCGCCAAGCCTTTGTTCTGGGTCATGGAACAAATCCACAAAATGCTGGGTAACTGGGGCTGGACTATCGTGGTCTTCACGATCGCGATCAAACTGGCTTTGTTCCCCTTGTCGGCTGCCGGTTATCGCAGTATGGCAAAAATGAAGGTGGTGACACCGAAGATGCAGGCTGTGCGTGAACGTTTCAAAAACGATCCGCAAAAAATGAACCAGGCCATGATGGAGTTGTACAAAACCGAGAAAATCAATCCTCTCGGTGGCTGCTTCCCTATCCTGATACAGATGCCTATCTTTTTGGCGCTGTACTGGGTCTTGCAAGCCAGCGTGGAAATGCGCGGCGCACCATGGGTGGGCTGGATCACCGATCTGACTTCTCCTGACCCTTGGTATATTTTGCCTGTGGTGTATGCGATTTCCATGTTCATCACAACCAAGCTGAACCCGGCCCCGGCTGATCCAGTGCAGGCGAAGATGATGATGTTCATGCCACTGGCATTCTCGGTCATGTTCTTCTTCTTCCCGTCTGGTTTGGTATTGTATTGGGTGGTGAACAATATCTTGTCGATTGCACAGCAATGGGTCATCAACAATAAATTGATACCGCCAGAGCATAAGGCTTAAGCGTCAAGATTGAGCAAATGAGAAAGCCCGCAAGTTTGCTTGCGGGCTTTTTTGTTTTTTGCAAAGACATGCTCCAACGGAGGTTGATCTAGCTCGTAGGTTGGGCTACGCCTTATCAGCCCAACACTCAGCTTCAACATTCGTATACGTTAATTACACGCCCAGTGTTGGGCTGATACCCCGTAGCCCAACCTACGATATTCATAACGCCCTGTCGCATTTCCGTCACAAACCCACAGACTAATTTGCACTCATAGTGTGCAAGCACAGATAGAATTTCAACATGATCTACGAACCCATTCCCATCGCTGCCATTGCCACCGCCCCAGGGCGTGGTGGCATAGGTGTAGTGCGCATTTCCGGCAAGGACCTTGCGCCTGTCGTCACTGCCTTGTTTGGCACTACCCAATTCAAGCCACGTCATGCCAGTTACCTGCCGTTTACCCAGGCGGATGGCACGGTCATTGACCAGGGCATAGCGATTTATTTCAAGGCACCGCATTCTTATACCGGTGAAGATGTGCTGGAACTGCAAGGCCATGGCGGCCCGGTCGTCATGCAAATGCTGCTGTCACGCTGCCTGGAAGCAGGCAAGGATGCAGGTTTGCGGCTGGCGGAACCGGGTGAATTTACCCAGCGTGCCTTCTTGAATGACAAGCTGGACCTGGCGCAGGCTGAAGCCGTGTCTGATCTGATCGAGGCATCGACTGAGGCGGCAGCCAAATCGGCATCGCAATCGCTGTCCGGCGCTTTTTCCAAAGTTATTCATGCACTGGTAGAAAAAGTCGTGCACTTGCGCATGCTGGTGGAGGCGACACTAGATTTTCCGGAAGAAGAAATCGACTTCCTCGAAAAATCGAATGCCCGCGGCCAGTTGGCGACGATACAAACTGCCTTGCAAAAAGTGTTTGAGCAGGCAGCCCAGGGGGCCTTGTTGCGCGCCGGTTTGAATGTGGTACTGGCAGGCCAGCCTAATGTCGGCAAATCATCTTTGCTCAATGTTTTGGCTGGTGATGACGTCGCTATAGTTACGCCCATCGCTGGCACTACCCGCGACAAGGTGACCGAGACTATCCATATCGAAGGCATACCCCTCAACATCATCGATACTGCAGGCATACGCCATGAGCATGATGAAGTTGAAGAAGGCCAGGTCGCCAATGCCATTGATACGGTAGAACGCATAGGCATAGAACGCACCTGGGCAGAAGTGGAAAAGGCCGATGTCATCCTGCATTTGCTTGATGCCAGCCGCGGCCCTACCCGTGCTGACGATGCCATCGTTGCCCGCTTCCCGGAAGGCGTACCAGTCATACGTATCTGGAACAAAATAGATTTGTCCGGCCACCATGCCAGCGTTGATGAAATGTCAGATGCGACGCATATTTATCTGTCCGCACATGAACACATAGGCATAGATTTGCTGCGCAAGGAATTGCTGCGCATTGCCGGTTGGGAGCAGACAGGTGAGTCGCTGTACCTGGCACGTGAACGCCACTTGATCGCCCTCAAGCATGCGCATGAACATCTGCAAAACGCAGCAGAATACGCAGCGCAAAATGACCAATCACTGGATTTGTTTGCTGAAGAACTGCGTTTGACGCAAGACCGCCTGAACAGCATCACGGGTGAATTTACGTCTGACGATTTGCTGGGTGTGATTTTCTCGCGATTCTGTATAGGTAAATAAGAAATAGGGCAGGTAGGACGGACAACTTGCCCATCATTTATGCCGCCATGGCAGCTAGCAGGCGTGGCCGTAAATCATCCACCAACCGTTTGCGGCTGCAACGCGGATATTCTGCTGGTGAAAACCACATAGCGGCTTCTGCAAAAGCATCAACAACAGGCAGCAATGCTTTTGCTTCGGCAGAAGTAAAATTTTCCTTGTTGCCATTGTCGCTAAGATGGGCGAGTTTTTCCTGCAGTATTTCTTTACGCACTATCGCTGACACAGAAACAGGATGGGTGACACAAAGGCCAAAGGTGCCCAGTAAAAAATGCTGCCATGAAAATTCTGCGCGTTGCATGAGGCCAGAAACTATAGGTTGGTCGTCGGCAGTAAAACAATCCTCCAGACGCCATGTGGTGTGGTGCATCTCGGTCAGCGCAGCAATGAAGTCCCTGATGAAATTTTCTTTCAGGATAGCTGGTGCGGCATCTCGCCCATGCTGGTCGATAAGCTGCAGTACTTGCGTATGCCAGATGACATTGGCCGGATGAAAATAAGCGCCAGCGCTGGTATTGACTGCATCCATCTCACCAAAAACAGCAGACAGGATTTTTGCATTGTCAGTGACGACGTAGGACGGTGCAGCTAATAGCTGTGCCTGTATCAGCGCCTCAATATCAGTCTCTTTGCATAGGCAGGCAACAGCAAACTGTGCTTTGTTCAAGTAGTGTTTTTTCAGGTAAAGATCAAGCGCTGACATGGTGAGTTCCTGATGAGTTTGATTAGCCATGTACATGGCGGCTGTCTGCCGGTGCCTGTTCACGTTCCAGCAAACCATAGTCGCGTACTACCGATGCGATGCGCAGACGATAGTCTGCAAAGACGTGACCGCGCCCTTGCGACTGTGCTGCCCGGTGTTCTTCGGTATTGCGCCAGATGGCGACTGCTGCTTCATCACGCCAGAATGACAGGGACAAAATCTTGCCGGGATCAACCAGGCTCTGGAAACGTTCTATGGAAATAAAGCCATCCATCTCCCTGAGTAAAGGTGCAAGCCTTGCTGCGATATCCAGGTATTCCTGCCTGTTTTCTGCATGCGGGATGACTTCAAAAATCACGGCTATCATGGGGTCTCCTGATTTTGTATGTTGTGGGTAAAAACGGGAATGCGGCCATTCAGTGAAGGCCGGTATGTCCAGCGCAGTACAGAGAAATCAAATGCAGGCATATTCAGCAAGTGATGCAGACAACTGGTTGTGATTTGTTCTGCAATGTGCTGACCAGGGCAGGCGTGGCGACCGTGGCCAAAAGTGAAAACTTTTCTGTCTGGCCTGCTCAGCTGCAAGGCATCAGGATCAGGATTGACTTCCGCATCTCGATTGGCAGCCGCCAGCAAGACGACGATGACATCGCCTGCTTGCAGGTTTTGACCAGCGATTTCGCAAGCCTGAGTGACGAAGCGTCTGGTGTTTTGTACCGATGCGTCATGGCGTGCCACCTCGGCTATCAGTTGGTTTAATTTTTGTGGCAAGTCAGCCCCAGCCTCACGCAGGCTTTTCAGTATGTCAGAGTGAGTTTGCAATGCGGTGAGGCTGTTGCCAGCCAGGCCGGCAGTGGCTTCGTAAGTTTGCGACAGCAAGCCTATGAGGTTGGACAAAATGCCGTCAGCATGCTGCCAGCCACATAGCTCAGCTTCGTTTTGCAAGCCTGCCAAAAATCCGTCTGGCTTTGCCTGGCTGTCTTGCAGCATTTGGCGGAAGCTATTTTGCAAAGCTTTGGCCGCCGCATGTGCAGTGTCAATTTGTTCTGTTGTACTCAAGGGAGAAAGGCAGCGCACGAAATCGGCCATCCAGTTTGCCAGATCGGGCAAAGCATCTTCTTCAAATCCCAATACATTGCCCATGACATGAACGGGTAAATTGAACAGATATTGCGTCAGCCCGTTTCCGGTAGTGAGATCATATTTGCTGGCGAGCTCGGCAGCATGCTGGCGCGTATACGCTGTTATGCCAGACAAATCGAGCTTGCTTAGCGAGCTTTGTATGACTTGTTTTGGCACTGCATGCGCCTGGCCTTCATTCATGCGTACCAGATGTGAAAATATTTCTCCCGCTGTGCCACCCGCAATATTGCGCGGCACGGGTTCTGTCACCGGCCTGACGGCGCAAGCGGGGGATTCCAGCACTTGCTGCACGACGGCAGCCCGGCTGGCAATCCAGCATTTGAGTTCGGTATCAAAAACCAGCGCCGGCCCTGCACGCAGGCTGGCGTAATACGGATAGGGATCTGGATGGCAAGCGGCATTCAGGATAGAGATTTTCTGTGTCATGGCAAGCTTGATGCTAAGTTTGGTAGCTAAGTAATGAAACGCAGTATAGGACTTGTTTGCATTGAACAATTCGCTTACCATCAAACTATGAATGTAGAAAATTCCACCAATATAGAATACGCCGACACCCAGTTAGCCAAGCTGGCCGGTGCCATTGCCGAGCCTGCGCGCTCGCGCATGCTGTGCAGCCTGATGGACGGGCGCGCCCGTACCAGTACCGAGCTGGCTGCCGTGGCCGAGGTCAGCCCCTCTACTGCCAGTGTGCACTTGAGCAAATTGCTGGAACAGCATCTGGTGAATGTGGTGGCGCAGGGCAAGCACCGCTATTACCAGCTTGCCAGTAATGAAGTGGCGATTGCACTGGAATCTTTGTTACTGATCGCCGGTTTGCCCAAGTCACGCTTTGTACCAAATACACCAGACCGCCTGCGCAAGGCGCGTACCTGCTATGACCACATGGCAGGTGAAGTAGCCGTGGGTGTGCATGATTACCTCATGCAGCAAGCCTGGATCAGGCCCGTGGAAGGTGAAGAAACCGCTTATGAATTGACAACAGCAGGCAGCAAAGGCCTGGAAGAACTGGGGCTGGATATTGCTGCCACCCGCAAGGCCAGACGGCGTTTCGCCTGTTCCTGCCTGGACTGGAGTGAGCGCACACCACATCTGGGTGGTGCTTTGGGCGCGGCTTTATTGAATTTGCTGCTGAACCGCGCCTGGCTGGAGCGTGATCTTGATAGCCGGGCACTGGCACTGACCAGCAAGGGCAAACGTGAGTTTCAAAAAGTGTTTGCCATAAAAACCTGAGGCTGGAAGCCTGAGCTTCGCTTATTCGGCTTATTTGGTTTATTCGGCTTATTCCTTTGTGCCCAGCTTGATCTTGGCAAGGCGGTCTATGATCGCAGGCTTTAACTTGCGGAAGTACACCAGGTCTATCGCAAACATGGAAACAAGAGCCAGGCCCACCGTCAGCACGCAGCTGATCCATATCGAGTCTGGAGCAGCGATACGGTTGGACAGATAAACAGCCGCAAATATTGTCAAGCCTGTCAGGAATTCACGCCAGAATGGCTTGGGTGTCTTGAATGTTTTCTGCGCTGCCAGTAACACCAATTCGGGATAGTGTTTGGGCGCAACATCCTTTAATTCAGGGACTGCCAGCAATAAGGCATCAGTGCTGAAATTGTGCATGATTATCCATCCTTTGTTCACCTGATATCAGGTCTCACAGATTATTATCGGCTTCAATATCAACTTAGTCCACGGTCAAAATGTAAAACATTTACCACGGGCACCATTAAAGCGACATTCGCTTGCCAGAGATGAGCGCACCAGATCCTACATCAGCAAGATACCAGAGCGACAGCGTTGTTTTGATGGCAAATTCGCGCACAATTTGCATAAGGATCATCAAAAATCTTATGTAGATGGGAATAATAAGCGGGTTTGCCTATGGTAAGGTATGGACAAACTGTTTTCACTATATGCATCATGTGTCAATTACTAGGAATGAACTGCAATACCCCGACTGATATCGTTTTCAGTTTTACCGGGTTTGCAACACGCGGCGGTTTGACGGACGAGCACAAGGACGGCTGGGGTATCGCTTTCTTTGAAGGCAGCGGTGTACGCCTGTTTGTTGATCACCAGTCAGCGGTAGAGTCACCGGTGGCTGAGCTCATCAAACGTTATCCCATCAAATCCAGGAACGTCATCGCCCACATACGCAAGGCCACGCAGGGCCAGGTCAGCCTGGAAAACTGTCACCCTTTTGTGCGTGAATGCTGGGGACGTTACTGGGTATTTGCCCATAATGGCGATTTGAAGGAATTTGCGCCTGTGCTCGATGGCAGTTTCCAGCCAGTTGGCAATACTGACAGTGAGCGGGCATTTTGCTATTTGCTGCAACGCATGCGCCGGCATTTTGGTGAGCAATTGCCATCGGTGCAACAACTGGCGCTATTCATGCATGAGATCACCGCAGAGATTGCCAGCTATGGCACTTTCAACATGATGCTGTCGAATGGTGAGGCCCTGTTCACCCATTGTTCGACCAAACTCTACTACATCGTGCGCCAGCATCCCTTCAGTACAGCCGCCTTGACGGATGAAGATGTGGCTGTGGATTTTTCTCAGGTCACTACGCCTGCCGACAAGGTCGCCATCATCGTTACCGAACCATTGACCACGAATGAAAGCTGGACCCAGTGTGAAGCTGGCCAGATGCTGGTGTTTGTGGATGGTGATGTATTGGCTTTGCCCCAGCCAGGGGTTGTGGCATGAACCAGCGCCTGGTCGATCAGCTCGACACCAATCTCTTGCGTGTCTTGCATACCCTGCTGACCGAGCGCAGCGTCACCCGCACCGCGATGAAGCTGGGGCAATCACAACCCGCCATCAGCAATATGCTGAAACGCCTGCGTGAAATCACGGGCGACGCCATCCTGGTGCGTGGCAAGAATGGCATGACCGCGACCGAGCGTGGTGAAGAACTCTTGTTGCTTGCCCGCCAGGGTTTGAACGTACTGGAAAGCATCGCCAGCCCGGCACCGGCTTTCATGCCTGCCTCTAGCCAGCGTATATTCCAGCTAGGTGCACCGGATTACCTGAGCGCCCTGCTGATTCCTCTCATTATTGAAAAACTGCGCGAGCAGGCACCGAATGCTGGCCTGACCGTACATGCCCTGAATGCCGGTTTTGATTATGCAGCAGGTCTCGAAAGTGGCGAACTTGATTGCGTCATCGGCAACTGGCCAGACTTGCCACCGCACCTGCATCTGGCGCAATTGTTTGAAGATGAAGTGGTGTGCATGGTGAATCGCAAACACCCGGTTGTCAGCAAGGGTTTGTCGATTAAATATTATCTGGAAATGGCGCATCTGGCCCCCACACCCTACATGATGGGGCATCGCAGTATCATCGATAGCGCACTCGCAGAGCAGGGGCTGAAGCGCAAGATACAGATGACCATCCCCTACTTCGGCATGGTGCCCTATGTACTCTCACGCACCGATCTCATCTTCACCACCAGCCGCAGCTTCGCCGTGCAATGCGCGAAAGACTGGCCGATAGAAGTCTTGCCCATGCCGATTACCGTGCCCAAGATGAAGTTTTTCATGCTCTGGCATGAACGCGCGCATGCGGCGGCGGAGGTGCAATGGTTACGAAGGATAGTGGCGGAGGCTTCGGCCAAGGTGATGGTGTAAAGCACTCGCGTAGCTTGGTTGATGAACCTTAGCCCGGCAAAGTGGGATTAAAGTGACTCCTTCCCCTTCAAGGGGAGATTGATGGGAATTCGCAAAGCATGCTTTGCGCCAACAATCTCTAAGCAGCTTGCAAGCTGCGCGGTGGAATGGTTGGGATGGGGTTCCCTGACAATTTGATTATAGGTTAATTAACCGAAAACCATCCCCACCCTAACCCTCCCCTTGAAAGGGAGGGAACTAAAACATAGCGTACGCTAAAGGTTTTCCCTACATCAACCCGGCACTTTCCCCTCCACACCTTCCACATAAAACTTGATGTCATGCAGGAACTTGTCATCCGCCACGGCATCTTTGCCCAACACTTCCTTACCGGTATTGTCCTTGATAGGCCCCTTCCAGATCGGGCCTGTGCCGTCGATGACGCCCTGGCGTTTGTCGGCGATGAGTTTTTTGACTTCGTCTGACAGGCTGGCGTTGAAGGCTTTGAGGTCTATCATGTTTTCTTTGAGCCCCCACCAGGTGGTGTCTGATTTCCATGTTTTGTTGAGCACTTCATCGACGCGCTTGGTGTAATACACACCCCAGTCTATGACGGATGCTGCCAGGTGGGCTTTGGCGCCGAACTTGCTCATGTCGCTGTCCCAGCCAAAGGCATATGCGCCTTTTTCTTCGGCGGTTTGCACGACGGCGGCAGAGTCCGTGTTTTGCATGAGTACATCGACGCCCTGGCCTATCAGGGTAGTGGCGGCTTCGCGCTCCTTACCCGGGTCAAACCATTTGTTGACCCAGACTACCTTGGTGGTTGCCTTGGGATTCACAGAGCGTGCACCGAGGGTGAAGGAATTGATATTGCGCAGCACTTCAGGAATAGGCAGGGAGGCAACCACGCCGAGCTTGCCAGACTTGCTCATTTTGCCCGCAGCGATACCGGCGAGGTAGGCGCCTTCATAAGTGCGCACATCATATTGCGCGAGATTTTCAGCAGTTTTATAGCCGGTCGCATGTTCAAACTTCACATCTGGAAAGTCCTTGGCGACTTTGAGCATGGCTTCCATATAGCCAAAGGTGGTGCCGAAGATGACTTTGTTACCCTGTGTGGCCAGGTCGCGGAAGACGCGTTCTGCATCGGCGGCACTTTCAGGAATGCTTTCAACAAAGCTGGTTTTGACCTTGTCGCCAAACTTGGCTTCAACAGCCTTGCGGCCTGCGTCGTGGGCATAAGTCCAGCCTGCGTCACCGACCGGCCCTACATAGACGAAAGCGACTTTCAGAGGTTCTGCCGCAGCAGGTGCGGCAGCGGTGCTGGCTGGTGCAGGCGCTGCTGCGCTGGCGCTGGCGGATTTGTTTTCTTCTTTCTGGCCACAACCAGCAAGACCGACAATCGCCAGGGACAGCGCGGCTGCCAGGGTTTTTCTGCGGGTAATTTTCATGGGTAGCTTCCTTCGTCTGATTTTCAGTTGTAATCAAAAAAACGCACAGCAAATGACATCTCTATCAATACTTAAGCAGACCCCGGGCGGAAAGGCTTGCCCAGGGAGGCTGGCATGTTCAGGCGTATCCAGTCAGGATTACGCGAGATCAGCACCAGCACGATAATCGTTGCCAGGTAGGGCAGCATGGATAAAATTTCCGATGGGATGGCGATGCCTATCGCCTGGAAATGGAACTGCAAAATCGTCACGCTGCCAAACAGTAGAGCACCCAGCAAGACCCGTGCCGGACGCCAGGTGGCAAAAGTCGTCAGCGCCAGTGCGATCCAGCCGCGCCCGGCGACCAGGCCTTCCACCCACATCGGTGTATACACGACAGACAGGTAAGCACCAGCGATACCGCAGCAGGCTCCACTGAACAGCAGCGCCAGATAACGTATCTTGCGCACGGGGTAACCCAGTGCATGGGCAGATTCTGGTGATTCACCGACTGCCTTCAGGACCAGACCAGCGCGGCTGCGTTGCAGGAACCAGATGATGCCCGCACACAGTAAAAGGCCAAAATACACGGCCAGATGCTGATCAAAAAAGGCTTTGCCGAGGAAGGGGATGTCCGATAAAAAGGCGACGCCATGTGGCCCGGCAGGCAGTGACTGGCCGACAAATGACTGTCCTATGAAGGCCGAAAGGCCGGTACCAAAGATGGATAAGGCCAGGCCAGTGGCTACCTGGTTGGTGGCCAGCACCAGTGCCAGCCAGGCAAACAGGGTTGCCATCAACATGCCGGCTACCGCGCCTGCGACAAAACCCAGCCAGGGTAGATGGGTCTGGTGGGCCACGGCAAAACCGGTGATGGCAGCCACCAGCATCATGCCCTCGGCACCAAGATTGAGCACACCTGCACGTTCATTGATCAGCAAACCCAAAGCGGCGATCAGTAAGGTTGTGCCAGAGTTGATGGAGGCGGCGATCAGGGCAGCAAAATTTTCCATGATTGTTTATTTCTGCCAGCGCAGGCGGTAATTGATCAGGGTGTCGCAAGCCAGCAGCAAGAACAGCAGCATGCCCTGGAACAGGCCAGTGATGGCAGAAGGCAGGCCAAGGCGCGATTGCGCCATTTCACCACCGAGGTAAAACAGCGACAGCATCAGACCACCAAAGATGGTGCCTATGGGGTTAAGACGACCAATGAAGGCGACGATAATGGCGGCAAAACCATAACCAGGCGAGATCGAAGGCAAGACCTGACCTATGGGCCCGGCCACTTCGAATGCTCCTGCCATGCCAGCGAAACCACCTGATATCAATAACGACGTCCACAGGGCGCGGCGGCTGGAGAAACCGGCATAACGCGCTGCCAGCGGTGCCAGCCCGCCTACCGTCAGGCGGTAACCTGCAAAGCTGCGATACACAAACACTGCCATCAAGCCACTGGCGACCAGCATGACGATAAAGCCTATATGCAGGCGGCTGCCCGAGAACAGGTGGGGCAACAGATAATCACTGGAAAACACCTTGGACTGCGGGAAGTTCATGCCATGCGGGTCTTTCAGCGGACCATTGACGGCATACATCAGCAGCAATTGCGCGATATAGGTCAGCATCAGCGACACCAAAATTTCATTGGCATTGAAACGGTCACGCAGCAAGGCCGTGATGGATGCCCACAAGGCACCACCAACTACACCCGCGCAAGTTGCCAGCAGCAAAACCATGCCACCCGACAAGCCAGGTGTGCCAGTATCAAAAAACAGTATGGTGCTGCCAGCGGCCAGGCCACCGGCGATCAACTGCCCTTCGGCACCGATGTTCCAGACATTGGCGCGATAGCAGACCGACAGCCCGAGCGCGCACAAGACCAGTGGCGTGGTCTTCAATAATAATTCGGCGATGGCAGTCTTGCTGCTTATCGGTTCTATCAAAAAGACCTGCAGGCCAGTCAAAGGATTTTTTCCCAGTGCCATGAACAGCAGGGCACCCAAAAAGATCGTCAGCAGCAAAGCCAGCACGGGAGAAAGGTAGGCCATGCTGCGCGAGCTGGCAGCGCGTAATTCCAGCTTAAGCATGCTCACCCCGCTCGTTGCTGTATGGTTTCTTTTTGCGGCTGCCACCGCCACCGGTTTTACCGAGTGACACCGTTTCTGCCGTTGTCCATTCTTCCCACAAACCACTCATCCACAATCCTATTTTTTCCCTGGTCGCGCTGGCAGTTGCTATCGATGGCGACAAACGGCCCTTGGCGATCACATGCATGCGGTCACATAATTCAAACAATTCATCGAGTTCTTCCGAGATCACCAGTACTGCGCAACCAGCCTGCTTGAGCTTGCGTATCTCATCATGGATTTGCGCTGCTGCCCCTACATCAACACCCCAGGTTGGCTGGGCGACGATAAATACATCCGGCTGGCGTGTGATTTCACGACCCACAATAAACTTTTGCAGATTGCCACCCGACAGGCTGCGCGCCAGTGCCGCAGGCCCGCCAGCCTTGACGCGGAAGCGGGCGATGATGTCTGCCGCTGCCTGTATCGTATGGCGAAAATTGATCATGCCCTTGTTGACGAAAGGCGCGTGCTGGTGCGACAACAGCATATTGTCAGTCAGGCTCATCTCGGGTACTGCGCCCCGGCCCAGGCGCTCTTCCGGCACCAGGCTCTGGCCCAGCTTGCGCCTGCTCTCAGGGCCACGGTTGCCTACTGGCTTGCCTTTGAGTTCTATCATCTGCGGCGCGGCGCGCCTGTCTTCGCCGGACAAGGCGGCAAGGAGTTCTTGCTGACCATTGCCGGATACACCGGCGATGCCAACGATTTCGCCACCAAATAATTCCAGTTGTATATCTTCGAGTGCAGTCGCAAAGGCATGTGCCCTGGGCAGGCTCAATTGCCTGATGCGCAAACGCGACTCACCCAGGGTGACGGGCCCGGTATGGGCAGATGGCGGTAAGTCCTCACCTATCATCATGCGCGACAGGCTGGCGGCAGTTTCCTGCGCCGGGTCGCAATGCCCGGTGACCTTGCCCGCACGCATGACGGTGGCGCTGTGGCATAGCTCACGGATTTCATCGAGCTTATGGCTGATGTACAGGATGCTGCAACCCTCAGCGGCAATCTTGCGCAGGGTGACAAACAGTTTTTGTACGGCTTGCGGTGTCAATACCGAGGTTGGTTCATCAAGGATCAGCAATTGCGGTTTGGTCAGCAGAGCGCGCACGATTTCCACACGCTGCCTTTCACCAACTGACAAGGTATGTACATGGCGGTGCGGTTCCAGCTCCAGGCCGTAGTTTTCACCGGTCTGGGCGATTTGTTCAGCCAGTTCCAGCATATTCACATACTGGTCCAGACCGAGGGCGATATTCTCGGCCACGGTCAGGGTATCAAACAGGGAAAAATGCTGGAATACCATGGCGATGCCCAGCTTGCGCGCATCCTGCGGTGTCGCTACTCTGACTTCCTGGCCATTCCAGCGCACCGTGCCTGAATCTGGCTTGACGGCACCAAAGATGATTTTCATCAGCGTCGATTTGCCTGCGCCATTCTCACCGAGTACCGCATGGATTTCACCCGGTGCCACCTGCAGATTGACACCATCATTGGCAACCACCGCCGGATAGCGTTTACAGATATCGGTCAGTTCCAGCCTGGGCACTATGGGTGAAGCAGCAGAAGTCACTTTGACCTTTCTTTCCATCCGGTGGTAGAAATTCTAGAGTATGGATTAAGTCCCTGGCTGCACATCACGCTGGCGACATGCTGGACATTTGCTCATCATTATAAGTGGCAGCCCAGCGCAAATTCAAAATCTATTTATCATTTGGCACAAGATGAAATTTGTTTGCCCGAAATCAAATTGGAAGAAATCATTTAAATTTTTCATGTGAGTGTTTTACGTTGTTTTCCAGCATCAGATAAAAATGTATGCGCGCTTGCCCGCAAACCTGCATACAAAATTTTGCCAATGCACAGCTTTCAGGCAAATGTATGGTGTCACCAAATGTAAGATTCACCCACTAAGTATAGAATAGCCCTTAATAATCAGGCCTTTACCGCATTTCTTTGTGTATGGAAAAACCAGCCACCTTCCGTGACGACGCCCGTTTCTGGCGCAGCCCGCTGCTGCCGGATGCGGAGTTGTTGACGGCAGAATACTTCGCGCAAGAGTTTGCCCCGCACTGGCACGAAGGCTTTTCCATCCCCGTCATACAGTCTGGCGCGCAAACTTACCGCTATCGCGGCAGCCGTTGCCTGGCCTCGGTTGGCTGCATTGCTGCCATTAATCCCGGCGAAGTGCATACGGGTGAAAGGGCAACCGAACATGGCTGGGCCTACCGCGCTTTTTACCCATCGGTGGACTGGATGCAGCAACTCGCCAGCGACATGGCAGGTAGCCCCGCTGGCGTTCCCTGGTTGCCAGACGGTGTCATTGAGGATGCCGAAGTCTCTGCCCAACTTGCCTTTGCCCATCGCCTGCTGGAAGCCGGTAGTGATCCACTCGCCGCCGAAAACGCCCTGACCGCAGGCTTTGCCCTGATGCTGTCGCGCTACGCCCGCAGCCGTCCGGCCATACAAACTATCTTGCCTGATGCGGTCAGGGTAGAAATGATGAAATCCCGGCTTAGCGAAGACTTGAGCGTTGCCATCAGCCTGACTGAGCTGGCACAAGAGGTAGGTCTGTCCAGTTTCTACGCCGCTCGTTTGTTCTCCCGCACGACTGGTATGCCACCGCACGCCTGGCGCAACCAGCTGAGGTTGAACCGCGCTCAGAGTCTGCTGCGGCAGAATCTGTCGGTGACTGAGATTGCGACGATGACAGGGTTTGCAGACCAGAGTCATTTCACGCGGCATTTTAAGAGGGCGTTTGGGGTGGCGCCGGGGAGATGGCGGGTTTGAATGAATTTTGACGGTTCGACCTGTCGTGTATTAAGTAAAGCAATTAGCGGTCGTATTGACGTTGGGGTTGTTGTTGACCTTTGCTTTTGACTTTTGCCGTTCCCATGTGTCGACGCCGTTTGTGCTGTACAGAAAATGGAAAAAGAAGGACCGCTGTCTGAGCGTAGCGAGTTTCGGGCCTTCCCATTTTTTGTACTGCATAAACGGGAACCCCCTTTAGGGGGCGACGACGCCTGGGTCGCCTTCTTTTGCTTACTTTTCTTGGCGACAGCAAGAAAAGTGAGTAGCTGCCGGGCTACCCCCGGCCTGCAATCGTAAATGACTGATACAGGTAATTCAAAAATAGATGCATAAAATAATACGAATCTGAAGTTAATGTAGTTCACGATATGCAACGAACGCCACTGGATTCCAGCCAAAAGCACGCTGGAATGACGTAGCTAACATTTATAGTCATTTAATTTACTTTCAGCCAGGTAAGGTACGTAAGTAAATTCTTTATTTCAAATAACGCCCCCAAACCGCAAGAACGTACAAGCCCATTCCCCAATTAACAGGCAAGATCCCATTCAATCGCCATCCGCAATATGGAATCACCCCATGCCCCCATCCACAAGAATGAAGCACTTCACCGCCGGTATCCGCGACACCGTCCCCATGCTGGTCGGTGCAGCCCCCTTCGGCATGATTTTTGGCACGCTCGTTGCCACCGCACAAATGCAGGCCTGGCAGGGGCAGTTGATGTCGCTGGCGGTGTTTGCAGGCTCCAGCCAGTTCATTGCGACTGGCCTCATCGCCAGCCACACGGGCATGCTGGTGATCTGGCTGGCGACTTTTATCGTTAATTTGCGGCATATGCTGTATGCGGCTGCACTGATGCCACACGTCAGGCATTTGCCAAGGCGCTGGCGCTGGGGGCTGGGATTCTTGCTGACAGACGAGACCTTTGCTGTGGTGGAACGACATTACCGCCAGCATCCCCAAGATGCGCAGGGACACTGGTATTTCCTCGGCTCTGGCCTGTCCATGTATGTTAACTGGCAATTCTGGACGCTGACAGGCCTGATGTTCGGGGCGATATTCCCGCAGTTGCAGACCCTGGGCCTGGACTTTGCCATGGTGGCAACTTTTATTGCGATCGTCGTGCCGCAGTTGTTCAAACGCCCGCATTTGCTGGCGGCCATCGTCGCTGGCAGCGCGGCCTATGCCTTGCAACATTTGCCCTATAAGCTGGGTTTGCTGGTGGCGATTGCCTTTGGAGTGGCGACTGGCATGCTGGTGTCGCGCTTTACCAGACAAGATAATAAGCAAGAACAAATCACCGTGGAGCAGGCATGAATATCACTTTGACCATACTCGGCATGGCGCTTATCACCTTTCTGGTAAAAGCCCTGATCTTCATCCTTGGTGACCGTGTGGCATTTTCCGGCAACCTCAAAAAAGCGCTGGAGTTTGTGCCGGTGACCGTGTTGACTGCCATCATTGTCCCCATGATCCTGTCACCGCATGGCAAGGAGCTGGAACTGAGCTGGCGTAATCCGCAACTGGTGGCGGCGACTGTGGCAGCCTTGCTGTGTGCGGTGACCAGACATCAGTTGGCAACCATCATCGTTGGGCTGACGGTGTTCTTTAGCTGGCAGTATATGTTGAGTTGAGGGTAGGATATACCCTTTGTAGCTTCAATATCTGGTAAATGACTTACGATTTCAGCCCAATCAACGCGGCGATGCAAAAATATGTGGACAGGCAAATCCTGTCCGGTGTCTCGACTGCGGTGCTGGTCGGGCGTGAGCTGGTGCACCAGCACTGCACAGGCTGGGCAGACCGCGAGAGCCAGACGGCTATGCGCGATGACCACTTGTTCCGCGTGTTTTCGAATACCAAGCTGATCACCTCAATAGCAGTGCTGCTGTTGATGGAAGATGGCAAGCTGGAACTCGATCAACCCGCTGAAGAATTCCTGCCCCAGCTCGCACACCTGCAGGTGCTCAAACCCGGTGCGACGCGCATTGACGATACCGAGCCAGCACGCAACAAGATCACCATCAGGCACCTACTTTGCCATACCGCCGGCCTCAGTTATGGCTTGCTGGATCATGGTACGGTCATGTACAAGGCCTACAATGAAAAGCGGGTCATGAATGCCTTTACTACGCTGGCCGAGATGATGGATGTGCTGGCAGAGTTGCCACTGAGTTTTCATCCCGGTGAGACCTGGGAATATTCGATAGCCACCGATGTGTTGGCGCGCCTGGTCGAAGTGGTCAGCGGCATGAGTTTTGACCGCTTCCTGCAATTACGCATATTCAATCCTCTGGCCATGCATGACACCAGCTTTGTCGTGCCTGAGCATAAACTGGACAGGCTGGCGTCTTACTATGCCGGTACTGACCCGCAAAATATCCTGCAGCGTGGCTTGCGCAAGCTCGACAAATCACCCTACCCCGGCGCATTCACGACGCCGGTGGCACGCCTGTCTGGCGGCGGTGGACTGGTATCGAGCATGCAGGATATGCTCTCACTGATGCGCAGCTTCATGCCCGATGGCGATACCTTGCTCAGGCCTGAAACTATCAAATTGATGATGCAAAACCATTTGCCTGCGGGTACAGGCATTGCTTTTCCCGGCGTTGGCGATGTACCGGGCAAGGGCTTCGGACTCGGTGGTGCGGTAACATTAAGACCCTCATCGATAGACCCGCCAGCTTCCGTTGGAGAGTTTGAATGGGGTGGTATCGCTGGTACCCACTGGTGGATATCACCACGCCACAATATCGCCGGGGTATTGATGACACAAAGACTGATGAGTTTCTGGCATCCCTTCTCTTTCGACTTCAAGAGACTGGCCTACGAGACATTGGGATTGAAATAAAAGATGGAGAACAATATGCACACACATAGCTTGCCAGAACGACGACTGCTCGCCATCGCTGCCATCAGCAGTTTGCTGGCGGCCTGTAGCAGCCTGCCTACACAACACGATGCAAAAATACAGGCTGCCTGGGTGGTATTGGGCGAAAATGGCCAGGCCATAGCCCGCGCTGTGACGACAGACAATATCTGTCCTTCCCTGGCGCAGGATGGCAACATGGTTGCGATGAACCACAGGGCAGGGCCAAGTACTCTGCCTTTGCGCAAGACAGCCAGCAAACCGGAAGACAGCAAGCCTTCCGATTTTCCTGTGCTGACTTGTGAAGCACCCTTGCTGCCGACTACCAAAACAGCCAGTGTCGGCGGACGGGATTTACCGATACCAAAACCGGTCGCACAAAAAATCATCGTCATTGGTGATACCGGTTGTCGTTTGAAAGTCGCAGACAATTACTTCCAGTCTTGCAATGACAGCGAGAAATGGGCCTTCCGCGAAATGGTGGAAACCGCAGCGCGCTTCAAGCCTGACCTGGTCGTACATGTTGGAGATTATCACTACCGCGAAAATGCCTGCCCCGAAGGAAATAAGGAATGTGCAGGCAGCCCATGGGGTTATGGCTGGGATACCTGGCAGGCAGATTTTTTTACACCAGCGCAGGCTTTGCTGAAGGCTGCGCCCTGGGTAGTCGTGCGCGGCAATCATGAAACCTGCGTCCGTGCAGGCCAGGGCTGGTGGCGCCTGATGGACCCGCGTCCTTTGAAGAGGGGACGTGACTGTGTTGATGAATCAGATGACATGCGTGGCGACTATAGCGATCCTTATGCCGTACCGTTGGGCCGTATAGGCAGCGAGCAGGCGCAACTGATCATCTTTGACTCAGCCAAAGTGCCTATCAAACCACTTGCAAAAACCGATGCTGCCTACAAGTTATATATGGAGCAGTTCAAGACCGTCAACAAGCTGGCAGAAAGTGCAGACTTCAATATCTTCATCGACCACCACCCTGTGCTGGCCTTTGCTGCTGAACGTAAAAAAGATGGGCCACTGAATATCTTCCCTGGCAATCTCGCCATGCAGGACATCATGCAAACCCTGAATACCACGCGCTTGTTCCCTTCCAAAGTACAGGCGACCCTGTCCGGTCATGTGCATTTGTTTGAAGCGCTGACTTTCAGTACTGATCATCCTGTGCAATTTGTTTCAGGCAATGGTGGCTCTTCGCTTGATACACCGCTGCCTGTGCCACTGGCCGCCAATTCCACACCGTATACTGAGGCAAAACTGGATTACTTCAGCAATTCGAATGAAGTCGGCTTCATGACCATGGAGCGTGAACAGCAAAGCTGGAAAGTCCAGGCCTGGAACAAGCAAGGTAAGCTGATTACTGAGTGCCGCATGCAGGGCAATAAGACTGAGTGCAGCAACAAGTAAATCTGGGTTATCGCTTTTTGTAATACTAGCCCCAGTCCCTGCTGCAAGAGCAAAATTAAGATCAGGATCAGGACTGGGGCTTGGTTTTTTCTTCCGCTACCGGTGCAATTAAAGGCACGATGACAGTAAAACAGCTACCCTCGCCAGCTTCACTGTGCACCTGGATTTTCCCACCGAGTATCTTGCTCACCAGGTTATAGACTATATTCATGCCCAGGCCAGAACCACCCTGGCCTAACTTGGTGGTAAAGAAGGGATCAAAGACTTTCGTCAAATGCTCTTGCGCGATCCCGCTGCCATTGTCCCTGAATTCAAGTTTGACATGATCCTGGTCCAGCAGGCTGGTACTCAGGCACATCATGCCGCTGCTGCGTCCTTCAAAACCATGCCGGATGGAATTGGTCAGGAAATTTCCTATGATTTGTCCCAGCGCGCCAGGATAACTGTCCATACGTATATCTGCCTGCAAATCGGTTTGCATTGCAAAGCCGGTCTTGGCATACAGGGATGAATTGGTCAGCAGGATTTCTTCCACTACCTGCCTCAAGTCAAATTGCCTGCGCATATCGCTGGACTGATCGACCGCCACATGCTTGAAGCTGCGTATCAGTTCAGAAGCACGCTGCAGAGAGCGCATCAAGACATCAGCACCAAAAATGGTGCTCTCCAGGAAGGCATTGAAGGCACTGCGTTTGATCGCCCCTTGTTGCAGGTCATCCTGCAATAACCTGGCCTGGTCTTGCAGGGTACTGGCAACGGTCACGCTATTGCCTATGGGAGTATTCAGCTCATGCGCCACACCTGCCACCAGCGAACCCAGCGAGGCCAGTTTCTCTTGCTTTATCAATTCACCTTGCATGAGTTGCAGCGAATTCAGGGCTTCTGCCAGTTCTGCATTCGAGCGCTCAAGGTTCTCGGTACGCCTGGCAACCCGGTCTTCGAGCGAGGCATTCAGGTACAGCAAGTCCTGCTCTGCGGCGAGCTGGCGTGTCACATCCTGCGGGGTGACGATGTAACGAGCTTCACCATCCGCCATATAAGTGCGCGAGGACAGCAGGCAAACCCTGATGCTGCCGTCAGCATGCCTGAGTCTCGCCTGAAAATGATCTATCTGCGGCTCAGTGCGCAAGAGTGAGACAAAGCTGCGTAACTCTTCTTTATCTACCCAAAAATATTTCAGGTACTGCTCTTCAGGACCGACGATGTCTTCTTGACGGTAGCCAAATAATCGTATCCAGGCATCATTGACAGCATCGATTTTCCGGGTGTGCAGATTGACCAGGGAAATCGCCAGTGGCGAACGTTCAAAAATTTCAGAAAATTTATATTCGGCATTTCTGAGGGTCGCTTCAGACACCCGCAATTTATGGAATTGTCTGGCCAGCATGGCCATGACACCGAGCAGTAGCAAAACCACCACCGCAGTAAAGATGGCCCTGGTTTGCAGGCGCTGGTGCCAGGGGGCGAGTATACTTTCAAGATCACGCCCATATACGACGCTGAGCGGGAAACCGCTGACCTTGCGATACGCATACAGACGCTCAAACTCATCATCAAGCCATTCAGGGTCAGTGAAACTGCCTTCCTTGTCCTGGCTGGCCAGCCTGTGTGTCGCAGGCTCCTTGCTGATATCCCGGTTCACATAGCGCGCCTCAAACGGGGAGCGAACGATGATAAAACCAGCATTGGCAATCAGGGCCAGCATCGCATTATTCTCTTTTGCCACATTCGCATACAGCTCGGCAAAGTAAGCGATGCGCAGGTCAGTGCTGATTATTGCCACCTGCTTACCCGTCTTATCAAACACATTGCGTGCGATAGGCAAGACCAGCTGGCTGTCGTAGCGGCTTTCATACGGGCTACCGATGACGACCTCTTTATATTCAGGATGTTGCGTGAGGAAATGGATATCATCCCTGTCAGCAACTGACATTTGATGCGATGGAAAATCAGGCGAGCTGACCCAGCTATTACCAGCCAGGTCTATGTAGCGCAAAGCCTTGATATAGCGGTAATCCTGGGCATCATAATTATTGATGAAATGCTGGATATCAACGCCCACATCCGAGAAAGAGGCGGCGGCAATCGCTGCAGTATCAAGTTTTTGCACGCCATCCTGCATGGTCTGGGCCACATGTTCTTCAAGCAGGCGCACGGCTACATGGGCATTGCTGCGCTCTGCTTCCAGCGTCAATTCCCTGTCTTGCCGGGCACTCCAGTATGACTGTGCCAGGATGGCCGAAACGATTAGTATCGTGACGGTTATCAGGCTCAGATTTTTACGCAGGAACACGCTATGCCTTTCTTTGCACTTTATTGTTCAATCCTTGCATGAATGAACCAGTCTGAACTGTTATTTGACGCGGCCTTCGCGCCAGGCTTGTAATAGTTTGTCATAGGCAATGGTTTCGCCTTTGGGTTTTTCCACCGCCAGTTTTTTCCATGGTGCGCCCTTGTCGGTCAGGTATTTTGCTGTATCACGCACGGGATTAAGTTTTGGCGGACAATTCTTCATACCCTTGCTTTGCAGTTCCGCCATGACCTGGTCTATCTGTACGGCCAGTTTGTCGAGCGCTATTTGTGGGCTGATCTCGCCTTGCACTACGGGCGCGATATTGCTCCACCACAGACTCGCCAGCTTTGGGTAATCCGGTACATTATTCCCTGTCGGCGTCCAGGCGACCCTGGCAGGGCTGCGGTAGAACTCGATCAGGCCGCCGTAACGATAGGCATTTTTTGTGAAGTACTCATGACGTATGTCTGATTCGCGTATGAAGGTCAGGCCGACGATGGATTTTTTCAGCGACACGCTTTTTGAAGTGACGAATTGCGCATACAGCCAGGCAGCGGCCTTGCGGTGTTCTGGTGTTGATTTGAAGAAGGTCCATGAACCCACATCCTGGTAACCATTTTGCATACCGGTTTTCCAGTAGGCACCGTGAGGTGAAGGAGCCATGCGCCATTTGGGGCTGCCATCAGCATTCATGACGGGCAAATCCGGCTTGATCATAGCGGCGGTAAAGGCGGTATACCAAAAGATTTGCTGGGCAATCTGGCCTTGCGCCGGCACTGGCCCGGCCTCAGTAAAATTCAATTGCCTGGCTTGCGGCGGCGCATATTTATTCAGCCATTCCAGGTATTTACTGAGTGCATACACTGCCGCCGGTGAATTGGTGGCACCACCTCTGGCAACACTGGCACCTACTGCCGTGCATTTGTCACTCGCGACACGTATGCCCCATTCATCGACCGGCAAGCCATTTGGTATGCCACGGTCTGCCGCGCCTGCCATCGATAACCAGGCATCGGTAAAGCGCCAGCCCAGCGAAGGATCACTCTTGCCATAATCCATGTGGCCGTAGATAGCTTTGCCGTCTATGGTTTTGACATCCTTGCTGAAGAATTCTGCAATGTCTTCATAGGCTGACCAGTTTTGCGGTACGCCCAGTTCATAGCCATATTTTTGCCGGAATTGCTCTTGCAAGTCCTTGCGGGCAAACAGGTCAGCCCGGAACCAGTAGAGATTGGCAAATTGCTGGTCTGGCAGTTGGTAGAGTTTGCCATCAGGTGCAGTCGTAAAGCTGGTACCGATGAAGTCCTTGATGTCGAGGTCGGGGTTAGTGTATTCCCTGCCCTTGTCCTTCATATAGTCTGACAGTGGTTCTATGACACCATAACGGTAATGGGTACCTATCAGGTCAGAGTCCGAGATCCAGCCATCGTAGCTGCTCTTGTCTGCATACATGGCTTTTTGCAGACGCTCAACCAGCTCACCTTCGGGCATGGTTTCATGAATGACCTTGATGCCGGTAATCTCAAAAAATGCTTTTGCCAGCACGGTGGATTCATAGGCATGGGTATCGATGATTTCAGACGCCACCCTGATCTCGCTGACACCGGCCCGCTTCAGTTTGTCTGCCGCTGCAATGAACCAGCGCATCTCATCCATCTGCTGGGTGGCAGTCAGACTGGATATCTTGAATTCTTCGCGCAACCATTTTTCGGCAGCCAGTTGATCAGCATGTGCATGCAGGCATGGCAGCATCAGCAATGTTGCCAGCAACATTACTGATATGGTGTCGGATTTCCGGATTGCAGCCATTCATGGACTCCATCTTAAGGACAAACAGCTTCTTGCTTTGGCTTTCTTTACTCCTGGCAGCCGCTGTAGACAGATAACGTGAGGATGCTCCGTATAAATAATTTATTAAAACTGCAATCACACTCAAACTGATTGCAAGAAGGAAATATATTTATGCATCTGCCGCAGACCAAGAAGATACAACGATCGGCCAGGCATGAGTGACGATTCCTCATGAGTTGAAGATTTTTTACCTTTTTTTCAATCGTGGCCTGTTGTTACGTCATCAAACAGTCACACTGCTTACACCGTCCTGTCACATGCACTTCCTACACTTGCGGGTTTTCTACCCACCAAGCTCATTGGAAGGCAAATGATGACACGCAAGCAAGTTCAATTTTCCATGCATATCATGACGGCGCAGGTGTTGCTCGCCATCGCATGCATGACACAGCAGCACGCCAGGGCACAAACTGTTGCCACTCCTGAAACTGTACAGGAGTCACCGTCCGCGCTGGATGCTGATGCCATCAAATCGCGTGTTGTCATCAGTGGCTCTTCAATAGGTAACCGGGCACCGGTACAAACTTCGCTGAAAGCGACTCAGCCCCAGTCCGTGATCACGGCTACCTTTATAGAACAATCCGTGACGCCGCTCGCAGATTTTAATGCGGTGGCACGCATCGCTCCCAGCGTAGGTGCAGGTGTATCTGCAAATGGGCCAGGTCTGGCCGAAACCAAGGTGACGCTGCGTGGTTTTCAGGATGGCGAATATAACATCACCTATGATGGCATTCCTTTTGGCGACACCAATAATCCTACTCATCATTCCACCTCGTATTTCCCGGCACGCATCATCGGTGGCATGGTCATAGAACGTGGTCCTGGCAATGCCAGCAACCTGGGGCAGGCGACATTTGGTGGCTCAGTCAATCTGTTTTCCAAAGAGTTGTCGCAGGATTTTCATTTCTCGCCTTATGCCACATTTGGTTCCTGGAATACCAGGATGACTGGTGTGCAAATCGACAGCGGCACCAGCTCGTATTTTGGCGATACCCGTTTCATGTTCAATGGCTCGCGCCTGACGACAGATGGCTACCTGACTTATAGCGGAGTAACCGAAGACAATTACCAGTTCAAACTGCAGCGCAGCCTGGGTAAGGACACCACGCTGACCGTGTTCTCGACCTTCAACAAGATCACCAGCTATGCAGCCGACAAAGGGGGCGTGACCTTGAACCAGGTAGCACAGTTCGGCAAGAACTATGCACTCAATAATGATCCTAAGAGCCAGAATTTCTACGGCTACAACTTCAATAACAAGAACACGGATTTTGACTACATACGCCTGCAGTCAAAACTGGCTGGCTGGGGAATCGACAATACCCTCTACACCTACTCCTATACTAATGATACTTATTCCGGCCAGGACGCCAGTGGCGCGACTGCGAATGGCACCAAGGCTGGTGTGACAGGCAATCTGAATGTTCCCGGTTATAACAAGCTCAATGCCTACCGCGTGAATGGCGATATCCTGAAAGCGAGCAATCAATTTGATGCTGGTTTGCTGCGTCTGGGCATCTGGATGGAAAATGCCAGCACCAACCGCCATACCTATGACTTTGACTGGACCCTGGGTGTCGCCAACCCGAAAGAATCGACTGCGCCCAAGAATGTCGCTTATGAGCAGGGCTCCAACTGGAGGCAATACCAGCCCTTCGTCGAATTTGAATGGGCCGCCATGCCAGACCTGACGATTACTCCAGGTTTGAAATATGTCAGCTTCCAGCGCTCACTCGATGCCAAGGTCAACCAGACCACCCGCATCCCGACCGTTACAGAACAAACCTATACAACGACCTTGCCTTTCCTGACCGCCAACTACAGCATCAACAAGGAATGGTCTGCCTATACACAAATTGCCCGCGGCTTTCTGGTGCCTGACCTGTCCATGTTCTATGTCAACACGCCCAGCCTGAGCACACCAAAGCCACAGACATCGACCAATTACCAATTGGGTATGGTTCATCAATCCCGCGATTTGACGCTGGATGCCGATGTGTATTACATAGACTTCAACAACAAGATTGCATCCACTGGCACAGGCAATGATGTCGTGTATTACAACCAGGGTGGCGTCATCTACAAGGGGATAGAAGCTGCGGCGACTTACTACCTCGGTAGCGGTTTCTCAGTGCATGCGAATGCTTCCCTGAATAGTGCCAAGGCAAAAGATACCGGCTTGCAGGTTGCCAAGGCACCTGAATCCACCTCTGCTTTTGGTTTGCTGTACAAGGCCAATGGCTTGCATGCTTCATTGATAGCAAAAACCACGGGCCAGCAATATGCAAAAGATGGCGAACCGGCAGCCTACAAAATAGCGGCTTATACCACGACGGATTTCACTATCGGTTATCGCTACAAGACAGATGGGCTGATGCTCAAAAATGTGAAGGCGCAGTTCGGTATCAATAATCTGTTCGACAAACAGGATGCCACTTCCATTTCTGTGAACAGCAAGGGTGCCGCATTTGATCAATATACTTTTGTCCCGGCACGCAGCTGGAATTTTTCAGTGACCGCTGATTTTTAAACAAATTTGCACGCACTGATTTGGTGATGGCAGGCCTTGATGGCCTGCCATTTTTGCTTTTCAAGCATGCGTATTGTCGGCATTTCGCCACGGAAAGTGCAAGAAATGGTGAAATGACTTTTTGTAAGTCTGACCATCACCTAATTTGAAAAGGCTGGCCTTTATTTATGTTTCCGTCAAGCATCTCCTAGTAGGCATCAAAAAATCTCATGCCAGCTTGCTATTTTTTTCCCGGCTTTCGAATTGTCACTGTGCAATTGTTTTGCGAATTTCCCTGAGGAAACAGTCTAAATCTGCCCATCCAATAAAACTTACAATGAAGAAACTTTCAAGGAGATAGCATGAAATTGAAACCTTTTATCACTTTATTGGCGATGGCATCCGCTGTTTCAGCCGCCTGGGCTGAGGACACATCGAACATCACCGTTAGCGGATTTGGTACTGCCGCACTGACACGCAGCAATACTTCTGACGCAGAATTTGCCCGTCCAAATCAATTGGCTGGAGTCACCAGCGGTGCAAAAACCGGGGTGGATTCCAATCTTGGTTTGCAGGTCACGGCAAAAATGAATGACTGGCTGTCTTTTACGGGGCAGGGTCTGGTGCGTAAAAACGTTACGGACAATTTTGGTGCAGAACTGGCCTGGGCCTTTGCCAAAGCCAAGGTATCTGACAACCTGAACATACGCGTGGGCCGCGTTGGCCTGCCTGTGTATATGATTTCTGATTATCGCAATGTAGGCTATGCCAACACCATGTTGCGCCCGCCAGTAGAAATGTACACCCAGGTTACACTGGAAAGCCTGGATGGTGCCGACCTACTGTACCAGACCAATCTTGGTGATACTGCCGTGACTGCACAAGTTGCTTATGGTGTGACGGACTCGGACAACCGCGGTGGCTTTACAGCGAAATTCAAAAAGGTATCAAGCATCAATATCGTTGCTGAAAACGGTCCTTTCACTTTCCGTTTTGGCCGTGTCGATGCGAATGTCACTGTTGATAATTCCACTAACCTCAACACCCTGGTTTCTGGCCTGACGAAGTTCGGTTTTGCCTCTGCTGCAAATGCAATTGCGGTAAATGACACCAAGGCTTCTTTCACTTCAGTCGGTCTCGGTGTGGACTGGAAGAGCATGGTAGTACAGGCAGAATATGGCAAGCGTAAATCTGCCAGCCTGTCTATTGCTGACACCACTTCCTGGTACACCATGTTTGGCTACCGCATGGGTGCCTTCCTTCCCTATGTAGTCCACGCATCCGCCACCCAGGACAGCCCACGCACCGTCGCAGGCCTGCCAGCTGCTGGCCCGTTGCTGCCTTACACTCTGGGCGCAAATGCCCTGGCGTCAGCATCTCCTATACAAAGCAGCAACAGCATAGGTGTACGCTGGGATTTCCATAAATCTGCCGCTTTGAAATTACAGCTCGACAGAATGTCACCCGACAATGGCCCAGGGGTATTCATCAATGCCAAGCCGGGTTTCAAAGGTCCAGTGACCGTGTTTGCAGCAGCAGTTGATTTTGTATTCTGATGGGGGGAGGCGCGATGAATAAGCAATTGATACAGTTTTTGTTGGCCGCCACTGTCATGACTGGCACTGCAATGGTGCAAGCAGCCGAGCTGGTAGTGATCGTTAATACTGCCAACCCGGCAACCGCCATGACAGCAACCCAGGCTTCGCAGTTTTTCCTCGGCAAGTCGGCCATGTTTACTCCTGTCGATTTGCCAGACAACTCACCGATACGTGCAGAGTTCTACAAGAAAGTCGCCGACAAGGACTTGTCTGAAGTAAAAACCATCTGGTCCAAGCTGGTGTTCACCGGCAAAGGTACAGCACCGAAGGAATTGCACAATAGTGCAGAAGTCAAAAAAGCCGTGGCTGCCAATCCTACAGGCATAGGCTATATAGAAAAATCAGCGGTGGATGCCACGGTCAAGGTTGTGACCCAATTGCCCTGACCACCTGGTCGGTTAATTACCCAAAAAAAAGAAAGCTGCTGGTCGGCTTTCTTTTTTTTTCGCTTTTTTTACATTGATGCTACAAATTACCGTTCAGAAATTTGCATTCCGCAACACTTCCTTCTACAACTAGATATATAGTCATAATATCCCCCGCCTCTGTTTCAGAAGTTTGCAATTTTGTTGTTCTTTTCGATAAAGGACTTACCATGAAATTGTTTTACGACCTGAGGATTTCTGCCAAGCTGTTTGTTGGCTTCATACTGCTGCTGTTACTCACCATTTTCCTGGGTGGCTTTTCAGTCTATCAATTGTCCAGGGTGAATAGTACTGCACTGGAACTGGGCACCAACTGGATGCCCAGCGTCAACGCCGCCATGGGCATCAAGGAAAGAATCTCACGCCTGCGCACCCAGGAAATGCAGATAGTCATGTCTGCTGGCGACGAAGAAAACCTGAAGAAATATGAAAAGCGCTGGAATGACTATGTTGCCGAACTCAAGAAGTATGAAGCAGACTACGTCAAACTGATCAGCACGGAGGACGAAAAAAAGTTCTTTGCCGACTACAGCAAACTGTGGGAGCGCTATGTAGTCGAGGCAAAAAAGCTGACCGCCCAGGCCAATGCAGGCAATATGGAAGAAGCCCGTACCACCTTGCGCGGCGAATCGTCAAAACTGAATGCCGACATGCTGGCGATGGCCGACAAGATGGTGCAGGTAAACGCCGATGGCGGTATCGCTGAATACCGTACGGGCGAGCAGATTTATGCCAATTCCCGCAGCCTCATACTTGGTCTCATCGTCGTGACTATCGCGCTGGGCCTGCTACTGGCTTACTGGATAGCCAGGGTGGTCGCAAGACCCTTGCAGGAAGCAGTCAAGGTTGCCAAGACGGTGGCCTCTGGCGATCTGACCAGCGATATCCAGGTAAAGACCAGGGACGAAACCGGGGAACTCCTGCAAGCCCTGAAAGAAATGAATGCCAGCCTCTTGTCGGTAGTCAGCGAAGTGCGCACTGGTACAGACCTGATCGCCACCGCCTCGACAGAAATTGCGAATGGCAACATGGATCTGTCAGCCCGCACAGAAAGCCAGGCCGGTTCTCTCGAAGAAACGGCATCTTCCATGGAAGAACTGACTTCTACCGTCAAGCATAATAGTGATAATGCGCGCCAGGCCAATCAGCTATCGCATTCAGCTTCTGCCGTGGCGCAAAAAGGGGGGAGCGTGGTATCGCAAGTGGTCGATACCATGGGTTCCATCAATGAATCCTCCAAAAAAATTGTCGATATCATTGCCGTCATTGATGGCATTGCCTTTCAGACCAATATCCTGGCGCTGAACGCAGCAGTAGAGGCCGCGCGGGCTGGCGAGCAGGGGCGCGGCTTTGCCGTGGTGGCATCAGAAGTGCGCAACCTCGCGCAGCGCTCTGCCAGTGCCGCCAAGGAAATCAAGACTCTCATCAATGACTCAGTCGAAAAAGTCGATCTCGGTACACGCCTGGTCGATGAAGCAGGTATCACCATGAAAGAAGTGGTCGACAGCGTCAAACGTGTCAGTGACATCATCAGCGAGATTACTGCAGCCGGTGCCGAACAAAGCTCAGGCATAGACCAGATCAATACCGCCATCATACAAATGGACCAGGTCACCCAGCAGAACGCGGCACTGGTGGAAGAGGCGGCCGCCGCCGCAGGAGCTTTGCAAGAACAGGCAGCCAACCTGAGCCGTGTTGTCGCGGTGTTCAAACTGCACAATGCGCAGCCTGCTACCGGTTTTCAAAGCCAGGTAGCCAGGCCCGCCCCCAGAGTAACTGCACAATCCCCAAAACCTGCAACGACTACACGCAAACTGCCGTCAGCAAAAGCAGCAACAAAACAGCGTGAACCAGCCAAGACCGAGCAAGACTGGGAAGAGTTCTGAGATGTTTAACCCGGCAAGCACTACTGGCTTTCTTCGACGTATTGTCGTCCCTTTTACCGGGAGTTGTGATGAAGATTTTTTATAACCTGAGAATCTCAGCCAAGCTGTTTGTTGGCTTTGGTTTGCTGTTGCTGTTGACGATATTCCTCGGCATATTTTCCATTACCATGCTGGCCAAGGTGAACCAGAACGCCTATGAACTGGGCACCAACTGGATGCCCAGCGTGAACGCCGCCATGGGTATCAAGGAAAGAGTATCGCGCATACGCTCACAGGAAGCACAACTGGTTTCAGCTGAAAATGCCGAAGAGGTCGAAAAATACATAGGCCGCACCAAGGAAGCTGTCACCGGCCTCAAAGAGAATGAAGCTGAGTATTCACGCCTGATTTCTGATCCTGATGAAAAAAAGCAGTTTGAGGAATACAGCAAGTCTATGACCGAGTATTTGCAAATCTCGGACAAGATGGCGGCACTGGCAAAAGAGGGGAACAGCAAGGACGCCATGGTATTGATGCGCGGTGACTCTTCCAAGCTCAATACCAAAGTACGTGCTCTCGTCGATAAAATGGTCAAGACCAATGTCGAGGGTGGTGTTGATGCCTACAAGCGTGGTGCTGAGTCTTATGAGTCTTCACGCACCCTGATTATCATCGTCCTTGTCAGCAGTATCGCCCTTGGCATATTGCTAGCGGTCGCGATTGCCCGCATTGTGTCACGCCCCTTGCAAGATGCTGTCAGGGTCGCTCAGACCGTGGCTGCCGGTGATCTGACCAGCCATATCGAATCACGCACCATTGACGAAACCGGCTTGTTATTGCAAGCTTTAAAAGAAATGAACCAGAGCCTGTTACAGGTAGTCAGCGAAGTACGCCAGGGCACCGATGAAATCGCCGCTGCGACGACAGAAATTGCCGAAGGCAATATGGACTTGTCCAACCGCACTGAAAACCAGGCCAGCTCACTCGAAGAAACCGCTTCTTCCATGGAAGAGATTACCTCTACCATCAAACACAATAGCGACAATGCACGCCAGGCCAATCAGTTGTCCCACTCTGCATCTGCCGTGGCACAAAAGGGTGGCGATGTGGTGTCGCAGGTGGTTAATACCATGGGTTCCATCAATGAATCCTCGAAAAAAATCGTCGATATCATCGCCGTCATAGACGGGATTGCCTTCCAGACCAATATCCTCGCCCTGAACGCAGCGGTAGAAGCGGCTCGTGCCGGTGAACAAGGGCGCGGCTTTGCCGTAGTCGCATCAGAAGTACGCAACCTCGCGCAACGCTCTGCCAGCGCCGCCAAGGAAATCAAGGAGCTCATCAACGATTCTGTCGATAAAGTCGGCCAGGGTACCCGTCTGGTGGATCAGGCCGGTGAGACGATGAAAGAAGTCGTCGATAGTGTCAAACGTGTCAGCGACATCATCAGCGAAATTACTGCTGCTGGCACCGAACAAAGTGCCGGCATAGAGCAGATCAATATTGCCGTTACCCAGATGGACCAGATGACACAGCAAAATGCTGCCCTGGTAGAAGAGGCGGCAGCGGCGGCTGGCGCATTGCAGAACCAGGCACAAAACCTGAGCCGTATAGTCAGCGTCTTCAAACTGGATCAGACTCAGGTCAGCACACCCAAAGCTGCCTCCAAACCGGCAGCAGTCGCCAGCATGACTGACAAGCCCCTGGTGCGCAGCCTGCCCAAGCCGGCAGCTAAATCTGTAACTAAACCTGTAGCCAAGCCTGCCGCCAAAACCGCAAACCCCGCAGCCCCCAGAAAAGAACCCGTGGCGGCGGCAGCCGATGACTGGGAAGAGTTTTAATCCTCAATAAATTTCTCAGCACACTTGAACTGAACCCAAAACTGGAGCACCAGATTTTGGAGTTCAGTTTATTTTTTAAGGATCAATTCAAGACCTGAGCTAACAGGGATAAATTTATCGACAATTATCTGCCTGCTGACATCACAAATACTTTCCTTACCACGCCGGAATGTCTGTTTTTTTATACAAATGCCATCCCGCCCGCACTTACCTTGCCCAAGACCAACAGACTGCCAGCATAATACCTGCTGATTAATTGCGGATGAGCTTATCTCCGCGACCTTATCCCGGGAGACAGCTCGTTGAAGCAGACTAGAGTATTGATTGCTGGTGCAGGCATTGCAGGTTTGACGGCGGCGCATGAGCTGGCCGAGCGTGGTTATCTCGTGACGGTGGTAGAGGCGCTGGCTGTGCCGGGTGGCAAGTCGCGCAGCATTCCAGTCGAGGGTTCAGCCGCTGCTGGTCAGCAAGAGCTGCCGGGCGAGCATGGTTTTCGCTTCTTCCCCGGCTTTTACCGGCATATCCCTGACACCATGGCGCGCATACCCTGTGTGCTTGCGGATGGTTCTTATGGCAGCGTGGCAGACAACCTCGCGCATACTTCGCGCACGCTGGCGCTGTCCAGGAAGGGGCGCTGGGAAGTGCCCAACCAGTTGCGTTCATCATCACGTGATGCGGCATCGCTGCTGTCTTTTCTGTATGATCTGTTTGTGGGCGTGGGCAGCGGTGTCGATGTACCGCGTGAAGACATGCTGCATTATGTGCGCTGCGTGTTCACCATGCTGACCAGTTCAGACGAGCGCCGTTTTGGCGAATTTGAAAACATCTCAGCCTGGGATTATTTCCAGGCACCGTCACGCTCTGAGGCTTATCAAAAATATGTCATCAATGCCGTAACGCGTACACTGGTAGCTTGCCGCGCGGCAGACATGAGTGCGCGCTCCAACGTGGTCGTGGGCATACAGCTGCTCAGCGATATTTACCGCAGTTGTGCCGACCGCGTACTGAATGGCCCAACCAGTGAAGTATGGATAGCACCATGGGTCACACACCTGCAACACCTGGGCGTGGAGTTTATCCAAGGTGTGTCGGTAGAAAATGTGCTGTGGGATGGCGATGCTGCAAGGGCGCTGCAGCTCAGCGATGGCACAGAGCTAGAAGCCGATCACTTCATCCTCGCGCTACCGCTGGAAGCCCTGCAAGCCATCAGCAATGAAGACATGCTGGCGAGAGCGCCCAGTTTCGCCAGGCTGGATGAACTCAAGACCGAATGGATGAATGGCATCCTGTTTTATCTCGGCCAGGATATAGAACTCAATCACGGGCATACGATATTTCTGGATACACCGTGGGCATTGACCTCGCTATGCCAGCAACGCTTCTGGCCACGCGGGCTTACCCAATATGGCGATGGCACCGTGCGCGGCATACTCAGTGTTTGCATCTCTGATTTTGATGCACCTGGTGATTACATACGCAAACCCGCAAAGGATTGCACGCCCGCAGAAATACAGGAAGAAGTCTGGCAACAAATCCTGGCCCACCTTGCACCGGCAGACCGGGCAGAGCTGGAAGCTGCTGGTGTGATCGCCTGCTCGATAGACCCGTCCTTGCGCTGGACAGAACAGGGCATGGAAAACGATGCGCCGCTGTTCGTCAACACTGCCGGTTCATGGGCGGCGCGGCCCGAGGTAGATATAGGCATCAGCAACATGTTTGTGGCTGGCGATTTTGTGCGCACCACTACCGATGTGGCGACCATGGAAAGCGCGAATGAATCAGCGCGTCTTGTCGTCAACCGCATACTTGATGTGACCGCATCAAGTGCCGCACGCTGCCAGTTATTCCCGCTGGAAGAACCGACAGCGCTGACGCCACTCAAGGTCATAGACAAACTGCGCTTTGAAGCAGGCTTGCCGCATCTGCTGGACCTGGTGCCGGTATTCTCAGGCGAAACCATCGCCTGGCTGGGTGGCATGACCAGCCGCGTTGCCGAATATTCTGTCAAGGCGGGCGACATCGTGCGCCAACTCGGCTGGGACCAGCGCCTGCCGGAGTTTGAATCCAAGGCCATGCGCTTTATCAACAACCTTAGCAGAGGCGTGGCACCGGCATCCAAATGGGCCAGCAATGCGCCTGACTCGAAATCAGGCACAGCAGAAACGCAGACCAATATATCCGGCGTCAACACGCTGATCAACGATGTCGTCGGCTCCATCAATGACAAGGCGCTGGCAGACGACCTCGATAAATTGCGTGCGCGTTTAATCAGCGCGCTGGACCAGACCGACAAGCACTTCAGAGAATACGGTGCCAGCCACCAGCGTCATCTTATCGATGGCGTACTGGCAGATTCGCTATTCCAGTCCGGCAAACGCCTGCGCGCAAGCTGCGCCCTGCTGTGTTCCATGCTGATGCGACGCTTCTTGTCAGAAGAAGCGGTGCAGGTCGCCATCATCACAGAATCGATACACGCCGCCACCCTGCTGCACGACGACATTATCGATGAAGCCGACCAGCGACGCGGTCACCCCACTGCATGGAAAAAATATGGCGTCGGTGCCGGTGTGCTGGCAGGCAACCTGCTGGTCTCGCGCGCCGTGCGCTCACTGTACCGCATAGGCTATAACGGCCTGGCAGACGACTTGTTTGAAGTCATAGAATCCATGATCGCCGCCGAGTCCGACCAGCTATCAGGCCGCCGCAACCTGGAAGCCTGCGAACAGGATTACCTGCGCATCATCGACGGTAAAACCGCCGGCCTGTTCGCCTGGTCCTGCCGCGCCGGTGCCACCGTAGGCGGCTGCAACGCCGCCACAGTGAGCGCCACAGCCAATTTTGGCCGCCACATGGGCCTGGCCTTCCAACTCATCGACGACATCATCGACCTCGCCCCCGATACGAACGACACAGGAAAAACCCGCTACACCGACCTCAGCACCGGCCTGCTGACCTACCCCTTGCTACTGGCACGCCAGCGCGACCCACAAGGTTTTGATGCGCTGGCGGCGAATGGTTTTGCTGATGCTGTAGAGGTCAGTGCATGGCTGGTCGCCAATGAGGCGCTGGAGGATACGCGGGCTGAGGCTGCGAGACAGATTGCGATGGGGGTGGAGGCTTTGCTGCCAGTGCGGCATTCTGCGGCGAAGGTAACTTTGATTGAGTTGGCGCGGGCTTCGATTAGGCGGTTGCGGTAAAATAGAGATGCAAACAACCTTTCTCAAATTACGATCTAAATTCTATTGTTCATGAATCTCGCACCAGATGACGTCAAGACAGCGATTTCAATCTTAGCTTTCGCTGTTTCACTCTTCTCACTTTATGTCACTAGAATTAATTGGATTCAATCAAACCGTCCTGTCATATCTGCTTTCGTCGATGAGCATAGTTCGGGAAATATGGCTGCGACATATAATCTAATTATTGCAAACACTGGCAGTCGCCCAGCGGTAAATGTCCAGTTACACGCTTCGCAAGAAAAATTATCTAGCCTACTCGACGTGAATGCAGAATCAGAGAAATTGGATTCTATCTCCATGATCTTCTCATCACAGAGCAAAATTTCTCTGCTAAGAAATGGCGAAGAATTGAGTACGTCATTCGGAGCTACAATCAATAATCCTTCTGAGAAACCCTGGTTATGCTACGGGACAGAAATTGAGATTTCTATAAGCTACCAAGATTTAGAAGGCAGAAAACATAAATCCAAACAACCTTTAAAGATCTATGCTCGCGAGGGATTTGGCGGCAATGTCTGGGTCGATCCCAAAGTCTAAATTTCCCTTCAATGCAACAATTTTGAATACTGTAGCAGTGAGCATTCCTAACTCCAGACATTACCAGCTAGTTACATAGTAATTGTTTCTAAACTCGTACACGTTCCTGTTCTTGAACTTCAATACGGCTTTGTATCTGCGCATAGAGTTGTGCTTCAGCATTATCCCTATCTGTAACAGTTACCACCAATGCATACGATTCGTTTTTGCTACACAGCTCATTTCCCCAACCCAAACGATCTTGGCGAGTTACCACAATGAACCATTTGACTTGCGGCGACAACTGCTTAAACTCCCATGTCGAAGATTGCACAGTACCTTTATCTCTAGCTTGCGCACTAATCGAACGATTACTTTTGGCATCGTCATTTCTAACTTCAGTATCCAATTGAGTTTCATGATTAAACGACTTTTGTACCTCTTCTAACGAGCTTCCTTTAACCAATCGGAAGAAAATCTTTGTGGCTACATAGTCTAATCGTGTTGTCCGCACTGGAGGCGAGTAAGCTAGCGAAACTCTTAACTCTCTTTTTGCTCTATTTGAGCGCAAAAAAGAATCGGGTAAAGGTAATTCAAAAAACTGATGTGAGTCCTGTTCTATTACTTCTTCAGAAAACAGTACTACTGCGGATTCTGATGAACGAAACAAGGTATCAGTATCCACAAGACCATATCCTAGAACATCATGAAATAAATTACTTCCATATTTTTCTTTGTGGCTATCTTTCAGTTCATCAGTAAAAATTTCATTCGCTTGCTGAGGCAATACTGCATGATTAACGAGCATTGCCCTTAACAGATTTGCAGAAGACCCCGGGTATTCATTGAGTATCCTGCCAGCTAAATGGGTAATATATGGTGCAGCAAAACTAGTACCAGAAATTTCTTTTAGCAGCGTTTTCCCAACGAAATCATGATGTAGTGTCAGCACTCCCATTCCCCTGGCATCACTTTTCCACTGATTTCCCTCTTGTCTCATCGGAGAAGCAAGGTTCCCTCCTGTAGCCACTACATCTGGCTTAATTGCTCCTTTGATTGATGGGCCATGTCGAGTAAAAGGTGACGGCTGACGATCAGATGCTGGAGACAATGCATGAATCTCGGGGTAACGCTGCTCATTTATATGTGCGTTATGCCTAGCAACACTACCTACTGTAAGAACGTTTAGAGCAGGTGCAGGATCAATAATTATTGACTCTGGGCACGTCAAATATTTAGGATACTCAGCCCTCCAACTTTCACGAGGAACGGGCGGAGTGTCTGATCCATTAAAATTGCCTGCCGACACAACGAACAGTACGTTATATTCGCGGGCCAATTTATCTAATAAATATGCGACCCCCTTTATATGTCTATTGTCGTAGGGAGCATTACGATTGCCAATCGACAAATTGAAAATCCTGCACCCATGAATAGTATGGAAATAATGCACTGCGCTACTCAATACTGTCTCAATCGTTCTTGGATCAAATTGCGCTTCACCCGTAAGCTTATCTAGACAAAGTATCTTCCCACCAAACAACCATAAGTCAGGTTTCCAGTAATTACTTTCGGCACAAGCTTCTATATCTCCATACAATGCAATCCCGGCTACGGCTGTACCGTGGCCAACATCATCGTCTTCGGCTACCCCATTAATGAAGCTAGTATTTTCTGCGACGGCTGATCTAAGTAAAGGATGATTAGTATTTATACCACTATCTAAAATACAGATTCTGGCGCTATCTTGATTTGGAGAAGGTAATTGATTTGGAATATCAGAAATATCAATATTCAACTGTGCGTGCTGTATTCCTGATTGAGGCAATAAATCAACATATCGCACATCACTATGTTCAAACAGCAAATCTGCTTGAGTAGCGTTAACTTCTAGCCTATATAGTAAAAGGCTGTCTAAGCTGATGAGGTCGATTTGATGAATCCCTTTGCTAGCCAACCAACTCCCAAATTCTGCAACTAAACGAGTTCTCAAGGGATGGTTACTTGCTTCTATAGGCCAAAGTTCTACGTCAAGTCTAAATAAAGGGCTGTCAGGCAAACCATAATATTTGATAGCCCAACTCTCACGATCTTGGCGAGTCCAATTACCAACACTCTCCAATGCTGTAAGAATTTGCTTGTAAGTTAGTTTACTATCATCCAAACCCAAAAGTGATAAGTGATTTGCAAACTGAACTAATCCAGATTCATTTGCAAATGCAATGCAAATCCCTGCGTCCTCTTGACTGATGAATTCAACACCATGCTTATTCAAGTGCTGAATATCAAGCATACCGATATGCTCTAACTTGAGGACAAATCGATTGGCATTTGAAGAATTTTGCTTGCGTGCCTCAAAGATGGCCTCTTGGAGAAGACTACCTAGTTTTTGCCCGTGAGTAGCTAGGTCGCCACGCTTAAAGACAGGAATTTTATATTGTCGTGTTCGTCGATCATTTATGAGTTTTTCTTTCTTGATACGGATATGTTTATACAGTTCTGCCATTGTTAGCTTCCCCAATAATCCCTACCGCCTAATTTCCTTGCTTCGTGCGCTAGAAAGATCTTTAAGATTGAGAAATTCTTGACCTTTGAGAATATTGCGTTTGATCGCACGGCGAACTACGCGCTCAATATCTGCACCACTTAGCCCATCAAATAAATCAAGAATCTCTACCTGCTCAGTTTCAAATTGTCTGCGGACGCCACGCAATTTAGAACGTAAAATTGCTTCTATCATTTCGCGAGAAGGCTTTGAAAATTCAAAAACATCATCAAATCTCCGCCAAATTGCACTGTCCAAAATTTGCTCATGATTGGTTGCTGCGATTATCAAACTATTTCCTTGATACGCATCCATCATTTGGAGAACAGCATTAACTACCCGCCGTAATTCGCCATGCTCACTACTGTCAGAACGTTCTTTTCCGATGGCGTCAAATTCGTCAAAAAGCGCAACCATTGGATACTGACTAATATAGTCAAAAACTTTACGCAGGTTTGCTGCGGTTTCCCCAAGAAATGAAGATACCAGTGCATCAAGCCGCACTATCGCCAAAGGAAGGTCCAACTCACAAGCGATAACTTCTGCCGTTAGCGTTTTTCCGCATCCAGGTGGTCCGAAAAAAAGAACCTTACCCGCTGGCCGCATTCCATAAGATCGCAAAATATCCTGCCTGCGATGTTCGCCAAGTAATTCTTCCACAGAAGACAAATTTTCTGGAGGAAGGATTAATTCCTCCAGTGTGCGCTGCGAGTGCCTAATATCAAAAAGTGGCAAACCTCGCTCTTTATCCGTTGGAACTGAAGGGAAGACTCTCGATAACTTTCCCTCGGAATCAACACTAGATGTATAAAGAATTTTTTCTAAATCATTCGCAAGAAGATGGTGTTGCTTTAACCGCTCTTCTTCAATTATTGATTCTGAAGCTAAGCGGAAGCCTTCCTTATCTCCAGCGGTACCCGCTTTCAAAAGTTGTCGCAAGATTTTTCCACTAGCCATACAAGTTCCATTATTTCAACATTAAATGCCAATAAAGCAATTTTTACCATCATATTCCTATTATCTCAGTCATGCTTACCCTTTTGGAGAAAAAGACACAAATTTCAATATTTTCCGCACACCACTCTTTGCAGTGAAAGTTATTGCACGCATAAGCGCTGCTACAAATTCTATACGCTTCAAGGCCCAACAGCCTCCCAGTTTCCACGCTGTAAAGTCAGCAGCATCCTCATCTTTTTTTCAGGCTAAAATTGTCATTCGCCTTGTAATGCAAAACACCCTGCGTGATATGAATATCAATTTCCGATTCCATAGCGTCTTTCAATGCAGTACGTAATTCCGGCGAGCGGGTCTGGCTTTTTCAGGGTCAGGGGAGATGACGCGGTTTAGTAGCAGGTAGGCGTCGTAGTCGCGGGCGGCGAACTAGTTTCTGCTGCCTTCACCACATTGTTTTATATAACGCTCTTGGCAGGCTGTAGTCAGGTTTTAGGAAGGAGGCTTATCTGGTATCGCCCGGGCAGGATAGAGAGACCTGCGATGGCAAAGGTATCGCCTGCAGTTGCGCCTTGTCTATCAACGGTGTTGCTGCGGCATCTTCCAGGCCTTGGCGCATGTAATGGCGGAAACCATAGTCCACATATTCGAGCACTTCAAATGACTTTACTTAGGTCTGTTCTTGCCTTGCATCCGTGCAGCCAGGCACGAAAGCCTGTTGGATATCATGGTCTATTTTTTGGCGGCGCCCTCCCCGCCTGCCGATGCCATCCAAGCGCCGTGTCGAGAATTGCAGCCGCATCACTAAATATCGACCGGCTATTCTTTTCCATCACGGAAAGCTCAAGTCCAAACCGAACGTCCTGGCAAGTACTAAGGTGAGATACCCCAGACCCAGAAGTGATAGCATGAAGATTGCGGCCACCTTGCCGCCCGCACGTAGTACCGCATTCGTCGCCATCTTCTTGCCTTGATCATAATGCCACTTGATGGCGAAGAACATGCCTATGGCGAGCACGAGAAGCTTGAATGTCACCAGGACTATAGGGATCCAATCCATCATTTTGAGTATTTCCAGCTTATTAATGACACTATTTATCGTTGGGAGAGCACTACCGTAAGCACTGCTTCAGCAGCTTCATTTTATGTTCAAGCATTCCCTCAGGCATCCATCGTAGTGATTTGCGGGGTGCAGACGCGAGATGAGGAAACATCGACAACTGCCATGCAAGCATGGTATTGCTGTACGCCCTGATGCATACTACTTGAAAGCAATTTCCATACATTAGGACAAAATGTCCCAGTTGAAAAACATACAAGATGAAGATGTGCCTATCTGGTTGCCACGTTTGGCCGTGCACGGTGGTCCGCGTTTTTTGCAGATTGCGGATGCCTTGCAGGCAGCGGTGACAGAAGGATCGCTGAAACCGGGTGAGCGTCTGCCTACTCAGCGCCAACTCGCAGAACAACTGGACGTCGATTTGACGACGGTCACGCGCGCATACGACGAAGCAAGGCGCCGCAACTTGCTGGAGGGCCGTGGTGCCCGGGGCACTTATGTCGCCGCGCCTAAAGTTGAATTGAACGCCGTCCTCGATCTGAGTATGAATACACCACCGCCACCGGATGGTGTGGATTTCGATGACATGTTGAAGCAAGGTTTGTCTCAGGTACTGATGCGGGCAGATAGTGCATTGCTGATGAATTACCACCTGGCTGGGGGGAGCGACTCTGACCGTCAGGCTGGAGCCAGGTGGCTGGAACCGATGTTTGGACATCTGGATACTCAACAACTTGTTGTCTGTCCGGGTGCGCAAGCGGCGATTGCGGCATTGATACTTGTGCTGACTGAGCCTGGCGATGTCATCCTGGCAGAAGCTATGACTTATCCCGGCTTGCGCGCCGCAGCGGCTCAGTTCGGACGGCGCATTATTGCAGTGGAAGCCGACCAGCACGGGATGCTGCCTGAGATGCTTGAGCGAGCGTGCCGCCAGCACAAGCCTGGGCTGGTCTATCTCAATCCGACTTTACAGAACCCGACCGCCATCACCATGCCGGAACACAGGCGCAAGGAGATCGCCAGCATCGCAAAGCGCTGCAATGTACGCATTGTTGAAGATGATCCCTACTGGCTGCTTGCCGATGCGCCGCCACCACCGATTGCCAGGTTTGCGTCGGAGCAGGTGTACTACATCTCAACGCTGTCGAAATGCCTGACGCCGGGCTTGCGTGTCGCCTTCGTGCTGATACACGACCCGCAGGAACGCGAACGTTTCCTGATCGCGCTAAGATCATTTGCGCTGATGGGCTCCCCCTGACGGCTGCACTGGCCACTCAGTGGATACTCGATGGTTCCGCCAAAGGCTTGATGGAAGGTGTACGCAAGGAGGCGCGCTTGCGCCACAGCATGGTAAGGGATATTCTGGCGGGGCGGTACAGCGGCGCCGGAGACGGCCTGCACGTATGGCTGGAGTTGCCAACGTATTGGAACTCCGCACAGTTTGCGCGTGCAGCTGACAGCGAGGGCATCACAGTCATGCCGGCGGAGGCATTCGCAACTGGCAGTGGAGCAGCAAATGCAATCCGGGTCTCTTTGGGTAGCATCAAGGACCGTGGACGCTTGCAGGCGGCTCTGCAACGGTTGTCTCATCTGCTCGCGCGGCGACCGGCGTAGTTCAGCGCTATGGCGGTTTACATGTCCAGAAAATACTGTACTTCATCCGTGAATCGGTGAGTTAGCACCCTGTATTCTCAACATCGTCTTCGCTCTTTTTCCAGTCCAAAATGGTCATTCGCTGTGGAATGTAAGACACCCTGAGTAATAGGAATATCGATCCCGGATTCCATTGCGTCTTTCAGTGCTGCGTGGAATTGCGGTGTGCAGGCTTTGGCTTTTTTAGCGCCAGGGGGACGCCAGGCTACCCCAAAGGCTCGGGTAACCAGGTTCTGTAGCATCACTGTACCGCTGCCGGATATTAAGTGAGAGCAGCCACGTTATACCTGCTTATGTTTGATACCCAACAGACATGCACTTGCATTTTGTGCATAATCTATTCGAACTCATTTCATCTGACTGGCTATTTCAATATGACCTGGATTGCATCCTTGCTACTAGCGCTGCTTGTTGTCGCCGCCATCTTCGCTGGGCTGGTCATCGTTGGTAGGGCGAGCTGGACAAGTAAGACGCGGGGCTTGCTGGCGCGGCTGGAGAGTACGCGTCTCCCATCAACAACTTTGCGATATAGCGCGCAGGAAATTGAACACCTGCCCGCAACGGTAGCACGATACTTTCGTACGGTATTGAAGGATGGCCAACCCATCATTACTGCTGCAAGTGTTGTGCATGCTGGCAACTTTAACCTGAGTGCGGCGGGTGAACAGTGGAAGTCTTTTACGTCGGCACAGCGGGTCATTACCCGCAGGCCGGGTTTTGTCTGGGATGCACGCATTGCGATGGCCCCGGGCATAGCTGTTTATGTGCATGATGCCTATGTGGGTGGTGAAGGTATATTGACGCCCTCCCTACTTGGCCTGTTGAGCATGCAGGGCGAGATCAGTAAGCGTGACCTGGCTGCAGCCGAGTTCATGCGTTTTTTTGCCGAAGCGGCCTGGTACCCTACAGCCTTGCTCCCCAGCCAGGGTGTGCAGTGGCATGCCGTTGATGAGCATACTGCCAGCGCCACGCTTGCCGACGGTGCAGATGGCAGGATTAGCGCGACCATGCTGGTCAGTTTTAACCAGGCGGGCCTGATTGAATCGGTGCGGTTTGAAGCCCGTGCTGCCATGGTGGGCAAGCTGATTGTGCACACACCCTGGGAAGGACGCTGGTTCAACTATCACGAACGCAATGGCATGCTGGTGCCGTTGAACGGTGAAGCAGCATGGTTGCATGCTGACGGGCGCAAACCCTATTGGCGCGGCACCATCACTGCACTGTCATATGAATTCTAGATTGGTGAGCATCCAGCGCGTGCTTTTTGCATGAAAAAAGGTAGTTCATGACAGTTAATAGCTGGCAAATGTATGAACTCAACCGGCGTCTGTGAGCGCTTGCCAGATTAACTGTATATTTGCATGTCCGGCAAGTGTCACCTATATATTGCCGCAGTCAAAGGCTGCTCTTGCCATGAAATTATTTGGAGTAATTAATGAAGAAAAGAATCATCTGCGCGCTACTGTTTGCATTAAGCCTGAACGCGAATGCTACCGATACACCGCAAGCCGCTGCCAAGCCTGTTGTGACGATAGCCGCACTGGATGTGCCGCGCTACATGGGTACCTGGTATGAAATAGCAAAGTTTGAAAATCGATTCCAGAAGAAGTGCACGGGCTTTACCTCGGCGACGTATTCAGCATTGGCGGACGACAAGGTACAGGTCACCAACCGTTGCCAGGGCAGTGGTGGCGAGGTCATCGAGGCTATAGGCGAGGCCAGGCAGGTGGGCAATTCAAGTTCACCAAAATTGAAAGTGCGCTTTGCGCCAGCTTTTTTGTCTTTTCTGCCTATGGTGTGGGGCGACTATTGGGTCATAGATCTGGACCAGGATTACCAATTGGTTGCCGTCAGCGAAGCCAAGCGTGAATTCTTGTGGATATTGTCACGCACGAAAAAAGTTGATAAAGAAAAGTACGATGCCCTGGTCGCACGGCTGGTGGCTCAAGGCTTTGATGTAAGCAAGCTGGTGCTCACTAAACAGGAGTAGCAGGCTTGCGTCCCAGTTTTTGTGCATGCCGGATAAAATAAACAGGCGTTGATATAATGCCCGCATGACATATAGCATCGTTTGGTTCAAACGCGACCTGCGTTTGCATGATCATCTTGCGCTACATACAGCAACCAGCAAAGGGCCGGTGCTGTGCTTGTACGTTGTCGAACCGTCTTTGTGGGCGCAGGCTGATGCAGCGAACCAGCATTACCAGTTCTTGCTCGAGAGCCTGCGTGAGCTTTATATTGCGTTGCGAAAAAATGGTGGTCAACTGCATATCCTGACAGGTGAAGTCACTGAAGTCTTTGCGCACATTTTTGCACACCAGCCATTCTCGGCTATTTATTCACACGAAGAAACGGGTAACAATTTCACCTACCAGCGTGATAAGGCGCTGGCGCGCTGGTGCCGCGCGCAACAAGTAGAATGGCATGAGCTTGCTCAGTTTGGTGTGGTACGTCGCTTGCAGAGCAGGGACGACTGGCAGGCCAGCTGGAATGCACATAATGACTTGCCCTGTGCAGCGCTGCCGCCCTTGAGCGCCGCCAGTTTTACACCAATGACGCCTGCAATTACACTCCCACGATTGCCGCCTTCAGTACAGGAGTTGCACCTGGACCCTTATGATCCGCCTGAGCGTCAGCGTGGTGGCAGGCAGAATGGCTTGATGATACTGAATAGTTTTTTGCGTGAGCGCAGCCATCAATACCGGGGCGGGATTTCATCACCCTTATCGGCACCCACAGCTTGTTCGCGCCTGTCGCCGTATCTGGCATTTGGCTGCCTCAGCCTGCGGGAAGTCGTGCATGCCACACGCGACCACATCGCCAGCTTGCCAGCCACGGCTGAGCGTCACAAAAAAGGGCTTGAAGCCTTTATCAGTCGCTTGTACTGGCATTGCCACTTTATTCAAAAACTGGAGAGTGAGCCAGAAATTGAATACCGCAATATGCATCGTGGCTATGACGGACTGCGTGAGCAGGAATTCAATCAGGCGCATTTTGACGCACTGATTTCTGCCCGCACTGGCTGGCCGCTGGTCGATGCTTGCGTAAGCATGTTGCGGCAAACAGGCTGGCTTAATTTTAGAATGCGTGCCATGCTGGTTTCTGTCGCAGCCTATCCTTTGTGGCTGGACTGGCGACCAGTCGGGCACTGGCTTGCGCGCCAGTTTCTGGATTACGAACCAGGCATACACTGGAGCCAGATGCAGATGCAATCAGGCACTACGGGGACGAATGTGCCGCGTATTTATAATCCCATCAAGCAGGCCAGTGACCATGATCCCCATGGCCATTTCGTGCGGCGCTGGCTGCCTGCGATGCGACGCGTACCTGACACATGGTTGTTTGAACCATGGCGCATGCCAACAGATGTGCAGGCAGCTTGCGGTGTCAAAGTGGGTGTCGATATCCCTGAGCCTATAGTCGATCTGGAACTGGCGACTCGCATTGCCAAGACCCGGCTGTTTGATTTGCGTAAGCAACCTCACATGCAGGCCCCCAAATTAGCTGTCATAGAAAAGCATCGTTCGCGCAAAAAGACGCCTGGCAAGATGCGTCAGCAGACTACATCCAGCAAACAGCCTGTCAGCGTGCAATTGGAGCTGGACTGGTGAGATGAGAACAATGGTTAAAACAATGGTTAAAGAATAAGGATGTCGATGAGTGATAGTTCATGTGTTCTTTCAGCACAAGCTCAAGAAGGTAGTCCTTCCAACACGCCAGGCACTGTGATTTATTGGTTTCGCAATGACCTGCGTTTGGCAGATAACCGGGCTTTGGTTCATGCCTGCCAGCATGCGGAAAACCTGGTATTTGTCTATTGTCATTCACTCTCCGCTTTGCAGCCACAGCGCTGGAACTTGCCCCACCCTGGGCTGCATCGCCAGCGCTTTGTGGCATCTGCTTTAGCTGATTTAAGCGATCAGTTAAACGCAATGGGCAGCCAGCTAATGGTGGTGAACATGAGTGCCGTGGAATTTCTGCCGCTGCTCGCAAGTGAACTAGATAGTAAGGTGGTTTACTGTGAAGAGATTGCTGCACCTTATGAGCAAGACGATATCTCGGCATTAAGAGCAGCAGGTTTGACCGTGCATACACACTGGCAATCCACCTTGCTTGATCCAGTACATTTGCCCTTCAAACCAGATGCGCTGCCTGATGTATTTACGCAGTTTCGCAATATCATTGAAGGCAGTGGCGTGCAGCCGCCTGCGCCGCTGCCAGCACCGCAGTCCTTGCCAGCTCTGCCAGACAATTTTGGCCAGATTGCAAAGAAGTGGGGAATTGACTCAGACGCTGGCGCGGTAGAGGCAAGTGCTGAAGCATCAGCACTGCTGAATGATGATCGCTCATCTTTCCCCTACTTTTTACCTGAATTTTCTGGTGGTTCAACTGCAGCTTGCGCGCATGTAGAAGACTATCTGAAGCGTAAGCTGCCGCACACCTATAAGCAAACCCGCAATCAATTGTCTGGGCTGGATTATTCGACCAAATTCTCTCCGTGGTTGGCCTCTGGTGCGATATCAGCACGCCAGATTTTTAGTGCACTGAAAAAATTTGAAGCGGAACATGGTGCCAATGAAGGCAGTTACTGGATCTGGTTTGAATTATTGTGGCGTGATTATTTTCGCTTGCTGCATCTGAAATATGGACGCCGCTTATATTTCGCCAAGGGCCTGAGCGATTTACCGGCACCGGCACATGACGCAGAAAAATTCACTGACTGGTGTCTGGCCCGGACAGGCAATGCGTTTATAGATGCGGCGATGGCAGAGCTCGCCGCAACAGGCTATTTATCGAACCGCATGCGTCAGGTGGTTGCCAGTTATCTCATCCATGAACTGGCTTGCGACTGGCGTGCTGGTGCGGCATGGTTTGAGGCACAGCTCATTGATTATGATGTGTACAGCAATCAAGGCAACTGGTTGTATATCGCAGGGCGTGGCACAGACCCGCGCAATGGCAGGCGTTTCAATATTCAAAAGCAAGTCAATGACCATGATTGTGATGGATCATATCGACGACTATGGGGCAAACCTGGCAACGCGGCAAACGATTAATCAAGAATTAAAAAAGCAAGCGCCGCATCAGGCGGCGCTTGCTAAGAGATCAGGGCTTCGCTCCAGGTTTCTCCCTGGACATTAAGGGCCTACGGCTTTCCAGTTGCCACCTTGTATAGTCAGCATCACCCGCGCCTTTTCTTCCAGGCCGAAATGGTCATTCGCGGTGTAATGCAAGACACCCTGGGTGATAGGGATATCGATCTCGGATTCCATCGCGTCTTTCAAAGCTGTGCGGAATTCTGGCGTGCCGGGTTTGGCTTTTTTCAGAGCCAGGGGGATGACGCGGTTCAGCAGCAAATAGGCGTCGTAGCCGTGGGCGGCGAACTGGTTTCTTGTACCTTCGCCGTATTGTTTTTCATAGCGGTTGGTGAAGTCTGTAGCCAGTTGTTTTGACGGGTGGTTGTCTGGCAGCAGCTCGGGCAGGATGGCCAGGCCTGCGACGACGAAGGCACCTTCTACGTCTTTACCACCTAGGCGTATGAGGTCACGCGAGGCAGCGCCATGGGTCTGGTAGATTTTGCCTTTGTAGCCGCGTTCTATCAAAGCCTTGTGTGGCATGGCTGCACCGCTGCCGGATGCGCCTATGAGTATCGCATCTGGCTTGGCAGCGAGTAGCTTCAGGGTTTGTGCGGTAACGCTGGTGTCAGGGCGGTTAAAGCGTTCTGTTGCGACCGATTGCAAGCCATCTTTGGCGGCTGCAGCGGTGATGGCTTTGAACCAGGTCTCGCCATAGGCATCAGAATAACCGAGATAGGCGTAGGTTTTGACGCCTGCTTTTTTCATGTGGTCAGCCACGGCATGGGCCATGAGTGGAGTCGATTGGGCGACACGGAAAGTCCAGGTACCTTTGCCGGGGGCTACCTCAACCGGGGAGGTAGAGATTTGTGGCGTCTTGAGTTCAGAGGCGACTTCTGCCAGGGCAACGGACGCGGGTGTGGCGGTAGAGCCGACGATGACATCGACCTTGTCGTCAGTGATGAGCCTGCGGGCATTTTTGCTGGACTGGGTGGTGTCGGATGCGTCGTCGAGAATAATCAGTTTTACTTTTTCACCACCTATGGTTTCTGGCCACAGAGCAATGCCGTTTTTGGTGGGGATGCCCAGGCCAGATGCAGGGCCAGTCAGCGGCAGACTGACGCCTATGGTGATGTCGGCGTGGGCCATGCCTGTGGTGGCGGCTATCAGCAAGGCCAATAAGCTGGGTTTGAGTTTGATTTGCATTGCGGTCTCCTGAATTATTGTTGGTATTGCAGATGCGTGGTGTGGCGTACTGTTGCTTTTCGCTATAGGCCTTGTTGCTGGCCGGGCTAGCAATTTTGTTTTTTATTGCGACGCAATATTGTTATGTCGCATAACAGTTATTTAATATAATAATATTTTGGATGGGATGCAAGTAGGGATTTGAATTTTTGAGTTTCGCGTTGGCGACGACGATGTAGCCATTGCGCCACGAAAACGTGAACTCGTATCCCGTAGGTTGGGCTACGGGGTATCAGCCCAACACTCGGCCTTAACAAACATGTATATTTTTTATGCGCCCAGCTCGTAGGTTGGGCTTCGCTTCACCAGCCCAACATTCAACGTTTAATAAGGTATTCGTTTATCAAAAAACCTAGTGTCGGGCTGATACCCCGTAGCCCAACCTACGCAAAATTATTACTTCGGCTCCACGCACAACTTCCCCAGCAAGGCACGCAACTGCTGCCTTTCCTTCGCGTTCAGGTGCTGGCTGACCCTGTCATCGTGTTCTTTCACGGCCTGTTTGTATTTCTCTAATTGCTTCTGGCCTTCTTTGGTCAGGTGCAGGTTATAGGCCCTGCGGTCGCCGGAATCCTGACGTTCCAGCAGGCCTGCCTGTTCAAAATTGTCGATGATGGCGACCACGCCTGAGCGGGCGATGCCCATGACTTCTGCGAGGCGGGTTTGGGAGATACCTGGGTTTTTGCTGACTATCACCAAAGATGAAAAGCGCTGGGGGTGATGTCATAGACACCGAGGCTGGCACTGAAGTCTGCATAGATGGATAGCTGGGCGCGACGGACGGCGTAGCCGGTGAGCTCGTCAAGAATGCCATAGTCTATGCCTTCTATACGGGCGTTGAAAGTGGGTGGCTGCGCTGTGCTGGACTGGCGCTTGGGTGCTGCGGCCCTGGTCGTGGCTTGTACTTTGGAGTTGTCTGTTTTTTGTTTGGGCATGGTCGGGCAATATGAGTGTGCTTGTTCTTTGATTATTGTACATGCTGAACTATTCTAAATTAGCTATTCCTCATTGCCAGAAGTAGACAAATGGAAATTTGCAACAAGGCTTGTGTTACCCGGAATAATTGTTATACAGTAGAACAATATAGCCGTATTTAAAAACGCGCAGTATCATCAATTTGCTGGAGGAAGACATGAAAGTGGTAATCGCTGGTGCCGGGATAGGTGGCCTGACTCTTGCCTTGATGTTGCATGAGCGCGGGATAGATGTAGAAGTCTATGAAGCAGTCAATGAGATCAAGCCGCTGGGTGTGGGCATTAATTTGCTGCCACATGCGAGTCAGCAATTGTGCCAGTTGGGGCTGGAAAGCTGCCTGGCCGAGTTGGGCATAGAAACCTCATCATTGTCTTATTTCAATAAATTGGGGCAAAAAATCTGGCAGGAGCCACGTGGCCGTGCGGCTGGGTATGACTCACCGCAATACTCGATACACCGTGGTGAATTGCAGATGACTTTGCTGCAAAATGCCATAGAGCGCCTGGGTGCGGGGTGTATACACCAGGGTCATGCATTCACGTCTTTTGAGCAGGTCGCGGACAAGGTGATTTCTACTTTCACCAGGCAGGCAGATAAAACAGCGGTGACGGTAGAGTCTGATTTGCTGATAGGTGCGGATGGCATACATTCAGCAGTGCGGCGCTTTTTGTACCCGCAGGGTGACCAGCCACGGTTTTCTGGACGCATGCTGTGGCGCGGCGTAACAGAAGCCGCACCTTACATGGATGGACGCAGCATGTTCATGGCGGGACACCAGGACCAGAAATTTGTTTGCTACCCTATCTCTGAACCTTTGCGCAAACAAGGCCGTTCACTGATCAACTGGATTGCCGAGTTGCGGGTGCCGGGTGGCGAATTGCCTACCTCAGACTGGAACCGTAAAGTCGATAAAGCCACCTTCAGCAAACCCTTTGATAGCTGGAACTGGGGCTGGATAGATATCCCTGCACTTATTGAGGCCGCAGAGGTGGTGTATGAATTCCCGCTGGTAGATCGTGACCCTTTGCCACGCTGGACATTTGAGCGAGTGACGCTGCTGGGCGACGCTGCCCACCCCATGTACCCTATAGGCTCGAACGGCAGTGCGCAGGCAATACTTGATGCGCGGTATTTGAGTGACTGCCTGGCCGATTGCCTGCGTGGTGAAGCAAGTATCTTGTATGCCTTGCGAGAGTATGAGGCTGAACGATTGCCGCGCACGACAGGCATAGTATTACGCAATCGCATGAACGGGCCTGAGCAGGTGATGCAGATGGCAGAAGAGCGCGCCCCCCAGGGTTTTGCGGACGTGACTGAGGTGATTGCGCAGTCTGAGCTTGAAGCAATTTCTTTACGGTATAAACGGCTGGCAGGGTTTGATAAAGATGCCTTGCGTGTAGCAGGGAAGATTGCCTGATGCATTGAAAAATAGCAGCTGGATTAGTGTTGCTCTCCCTTGCAAGGGGAGGATGTCAGGGTTTCAGAAAGCGTGCTTTGCGAAACCCAGCCACCATCCATCCAAAGGATGGCACCGTCGCCACAATTCAAAAAATGGGAGAGTCCAACATTTCGCCTTCGCTTAATCCTTAGTCGGACGATACTGCCCAGCCCAACCAGCAAATGCGCCAACGCTGCGTGTCTGTATCCACAATTTACCTTCACCCTTGAAGCGGCAGACGAAGCCTTCGCCGGAGAAGAATAGCGACTTGTAGCCGCCGACTTTGCTGATGCTGTACTCCAGGCCTTCGGTGAAGGCGACGATGTTGCCGGTGTCGACGACGTAGCCGTCCTTGACGTCGATTTCTATGATGGCGCCGTAGCTGTTGAGCCACAAATCACCCTCACCGGAGGCGCGTATCAGGAACAGGCTTTCGCCGGAAAAGAAGCCTTTGGTAAAGCCCTGCCATTTGGTTTCTATGTTGATGCCTGGAGTACTGGCAACAAAGGCACCACTTTGCAGGTACAGGGTTTCGCCGCGCATGTAGCGGTGGATCAGGTCGCCGGGTGTGGCTGGGGCGATACCGATTTCGCCTGGGCCGTTTTCAGCGGTGAATTCATTAAGGAACAGGTTTTCACCCGACAGCATGCGTGAGATACCGCCTTTCATCTTGGTTTTCATGACCAGGTTGGTGTCCATCGTGGCCATGGCGCTGGCTTCCACTTTCAGCATTTGTCCGGGTGGTAGCTGGACAGTGACGAAGCCAAAATCAGGGCTGCCATCGATCCTGAATTTCAGACCGGCGAAATCGGTTGCTGCAACTGGCTGCGCTGGAGCCAGCGCTGTAGCAGTTGTACTGACCGCAGTTTCCTGTCTGGCGATTGCTGGTGCAGCTTCAACGGGAGCTTGAGCCACAACTGCTGACGTAACTGCAGTTGCGGGTACAGCGGCTGTTTCGGGAGCCAGGACTTCACTTTTCGCCGCAGTATCCGCATCACCTTGCAGGCGCACCTTCAGGCCATTTTTTTCTATGGTCAGGCGGTATTTTTCTGCGGTCTCGCTATCAAGCCCACGTTTGATGACGCGTGGTGCGGTTTCCAGCAATTGCCTGGCTTGTTCTGCCGGGAGCTTGAACAATTTTTCGACTGTAGCGCAAGCCTGTTCAAAACTGATGCCTTCAGCCAGTTCACCGGTGAGGACGACATCTATCATCGTGTTATTCATTGTTTTTGTCCTTATCCGCGCACTTTGAGCTCAGGGCCCAGTAATTGGCCAAAGCTGCTTTCATTATGGGACTGGCACCAGACCGTGCCACGGCCAGAGAATTTGCATACCATGCCTTCGCCACCAAGTATGGATTGCAACCAGCTCTTGCCCGCCTTGGTGATGGAGAATTGCAGGGTTTCGCTAAAGGCGACGATGTGGCCGGTATCGACGATGTAATCACCATCGACTTCTATGGGATAAATAGCACCGAAGGAGGACAGGACTGCCGTGCCTTTGCCCTTGAGCTTGAGCCAGAAAATGCTTTCGCCAGACAGTATAGATTTAAAACCCTGCCAGCCCAGATCGACTTCTATGCCTTCATCACAGGCGAGGAAAGAACCGCCCTGAACAATGAGGTTATCGTTGTTCAGTGGCATGACCAGCATGTCACCGGCGAGGTCAGTGCCCAGCCAGACTTCGCCTGGCGTGTTCTGTGGTTCAAAGTGATTCAGGAACAGGGATTCACCGCCGAGCAAGCGCTTGGCTGCCTTCAGTAATGAGCCGCCCTGTTTTTTATGGGTGGTCGTGGTGATTTGCATATTGCTGCTCATGGCCAGCATGGCACCGGATTCGGCAGTGCAGACTTCGCCGGGGCGCAGGCTGACTTTGGCAGCGGTATTGCCAGGCTGATTGACTAATTCTACGTGCATGATGCGTCCTTACAATTTTGGATTGAGCCAGCTAGCCAGGCTGGAAATACTGCGCGTCTGTATGATGATCTTGCCTTTGCCGCTGACACGCGTGACCAGGCCTTCACCACCAAAGAAGCTGGAAAACAAACCACCCGCCAGTTGCAGATTCAGGCGCAGCGATGGGTCGTAAGCCACCAGGTGGCTGGTATCGACGATGTATTCACCATTCACTTCTTTTTCCAGCAATGCGCCATAAGCGCCAAACCAGACCTTGCCATGACCGCTGACCTTGATGCGGAACAGGCCTTCACGCGCAATCCAGGATGCAAAACCGGCAAAGCCCAAGCCTATCTTGACGCTTTCTTCACAGGCCAGGAAGGCCCCAGGCTGCATGTAATACACTTCGTCATTGAGCTCCTTGCACAGGACTTCACCCGGCGTAGGCTGGACGATGGTCATGCTGCGTGGTGTCGAAGTCGCATTATGAAAGCGGCTGATGAACAGGGATTCACCACCCAGGTATTTGCGCAGCAAACCCTTGATCAGGCCGCCATTGAAATGTGCGGTGAGGTCCAGGCTGGCATCCATGCTGGACATGGCATCGGGCTCTGTCATGATGCTCTCACCGGGGGCGAGTTCTACCTCGACGTAGGAGAAGGCATGGCCCCCTTTGATATTTGCTTTCACTGATTACTCCTTTTTGTGTTTCAGGATTGTGGTGTTGAGGATGGGCCTGCGGGTTTATCTTTGGGCTCGCCAGCCGCTGGTTTGGCGACAAATTTTTTGACGGCCTCCTGCAAATCCTTGAAGGCAGCTTCCTGACTCAGGTAGGCTTCAGGCTTCTCAGGTTTACCGATGAGCTCGCGCAAATGTGCCATGCGTTTTTCGCTGGTGGGGTGAGTGCTCAGCAAACCCATGGCTTGTTTGTAGGCTTCACGTGCCTGCTTGTTGTCGATTTTTTCCAGAGCGGCTTTTTCTTCTGCAATCATGCGTTCAAAAAAGACCGGCAAACCTGCCGGATTGATGTTGGCACGCTTTAATAGCAGCACACCTTTTTCATCGGCATCGGTTTCAAAGCGGCGCGAATATTGCTGGCTCAGCAGCATGGGCGCAGCATTGCTGAAGACCGCCAGCAAACCGCTGACATCGCCAAACACGGCACTGGCAACCAGGTAAATACCGGCATTGCCTATGATATTGCGTGTGCCATGACGTTCTTCTACATGGCTGATTTCATGCGCAAGTACGCCCAGTAATTCTTCTGCACTACCCGCCTTCAGGATCAGGCCTGAGTGGATGGCGACATAACCGCCAGGCAGGGCATAGGCATTGGCGCCGCTGTCATTGACGATAGAAATAGAGTAGCGATACGGCGAATTCGGCAAGGCTTGTAGCAGGGGTGCGGTGAGTGGTTTCAACACCACATCCGCCTCAGCTTTAGGCATGCGCCGGTTTTTCAGGTCATCCTGGGCAGCCACGCTGGCACCGAGTTTTTCTTCCCATTCTATGGGCACCTGTTTGGCGGCATAGGCAGACATGGTGTCCATTTGCCACATCAGGCCTACCGGCACCGCTATCAAAAGCAGGCTGAAGCCTATTAATGCTCCCCAGCCATAAGCACGTTTGCGGCCCGCCGCAGAGATCTGGCGCGAGCATTCAGGGTGAGCAAGCAAGACCGGATTTTTCAATATGCTGAGGTCACTGGTGTACAGCACCAGGTCAGGCTTGTGGGCATGCTTGATGAAGACCAGTTTATTCGCTGCACCACCCAGTGTCAGTTCCAGTTGCGCAAATGGTAAAGTGCCCAGCAAGGAAGCCACCTGATAACTGAGCCCCAGTTGTGACAGGCTCAGTTCACCAGTATCCCGGCCACCGGGCAGGGATGCGTGAAAAGCGTGGCAAGGGTATTTGCTGGAAGCAAGCTCCATGTTGATCCTGAAGTAATATAAAAAGCTGTCTATAGCTTGCAGAAGAAGCAAGCAAATTTAGTCATGGCGTCAGAATTATAAAGCAGCGATCCGTATTTTTTGTTTAAGTTTTTAAACCTGACAAAACATGGTATTGACGCAATAGATTGTGGCTGCTAGCGCATCACCTGCCAGTATTATGTTTCCCTGTGCCGATATAATGCTTTCGTTATTGAAAGAACTCCTGCCCATGTCACCAGACTTGAATGATTTACTGGCTTTCGCCCGCGTTGCAGAATGCCGCAGTTTCCGCCAGGCTGCGCAAGAATTGCAGCTTACGGCTTCTGCACTGAGCCACACCATGACCAGGATGGAGAAAAAACTGGGCATGCGCCTGCTGCAAAGAACTACCCGCAGCGTCAGCCTGACACCGGCGGGTGAACGCCTGCTGCAGAGCCTGCAACCAGCGCTGCAGGAAATCCAGGGTGCCCTGGAAAGTCTGAATGAACTCAGGGACAAGCCAGTTGGCCGTTTGCGCCTGAATGTGCCGCGCCCAGCGGCGCAACTCACACTTGCCCCTGTCATGGCTGCCTGGCATGCCGCTTACCCTGAAGTCGAACTCGAAGTCGTCAGCAGCGATGCCCTTATCGATATCGTGGAACAGGGCTTTGATGCGGGCCTGCGTTTTGGTGAAAGCCTGCAGCAGGACATGGTGGCTATCCCGGTGGGGCGCGAAATCCGTTTTGTCGTTTGTGCCTCTCCTGCCTATTTGCAAAAGCACGGTGTACCTGAAACGCCGCATGATCTGTTGCAACATCAATGCATGCAATTCCGTTTCCCCAGCGGGCAAAGATATCGCTGGGAATTCCAGCGCGGGCAAGAAAAGATGGAAGTTGCCACTACCGGCGCGCTGGTGTTTGATGATTTCTATGTGGCGACGCGGGTCGCCTGCGATGGTGCCGGGATTTGCTATACCTATTGTGGCTATGCCGATGAGCTGGTGAAGCAGGGGAAATTGCAATACGTGCTGGAAGACTGGTGGCCAGCGCCTGAGCGCAGCTATTTATACTACCCCAGCCGCCGTCATCAGTCGGCGGCTTTGCGGGCTTTCATCGATTTTATGAAATGAGTTCTAGCGTATTTCAACGCCATCTACTTTGGCGTTTGCGCGACCGACCAGGAAAAACTGCCGCCTTTTGATTTGACCGCTTCATACAAGGTACTGACCTGCTTGTCTGCATTGTTATCCTGGGCGGCGACTTTATTGCTGGTTTGCAGTTTCCATTTTTTTGTTGTGGCTTTATCGCTGGCTGCAGAGAAGCTATACGTCAATTCGTAATGCAGTCCCAGAGCGTCAACGGCCTTGCGGAATGTATCCAGGGTTGCCTGGTCTTCAGTCTCATACGAGATTTTCAACAGTACATCGACCTGGGGATTTTTTGCGTACTGACGAATGCGATCAGAGGGCAGGTCAGCAGCACTGGCCGTGTATGGAGTAAGAGCAGTGCCAGCAAGGCAGATAAAGGCAGATGCCAATACGAAGTATTTTTTCATGGTGTTGAGCTTGGTTTATTTGGTATTTCTCATTAGTTTACATGCTAAATTCACATGAAATAATATCAAATATATACTTTACAAGTAAGTAAATATTTTATTTTTTGTCAAGTGCCACTGGCAGGTATTTCCCCTGACTTACCCACAGAAGAGTAAACTATAGGGATAACCATCTTGTCGCATCCTGCGATACGAGCGAACGAGCGAGCATCGCCATGTCAGAAAACAAACCCCCGATTACTTTTGAAGACCTGCAATTGAGTGCGCCCATCATGCGCGCCTTGCAGGATGTAGGCTATGAAACACCGTCGCCGATACAGGCGGCCACCATCCCGATTTTGTTGTCCAACCGTGATGTTCTCGGCCAGGCACAAACCGGTACCGGTAAAACTGCTGCTTTTGCCCTGCCCATACTGTCACGCCTGGATGTGCGTCAGACCACGCCGCAGGCGCTGGTGCTGGCTCCAACGCGTGAGCTGGCAATACAGGTGGCAGAAGCCTTCCAGACTTATGCACGCCATATCCCTGGTTTCCATGTCTTGCCTATCTACGGCGGCCAAAGCTATGGCCCGCAACTCTCGGCCCTGCGCCGCGGTGTGCATGTCGTGGTGGGCACACCTGGCCGTGTCATCGACCATCTGGACAAGGGCACGCTGGATTTGTCCGCGCTGAAAACCCTGGTGCTGGATGAAGCCGATGAAATGCTGCGCATGGGCTTTATCGATGACGTAGAACGCATCCTGCAAGAAACACCGGAAGGCCGCCAGACTGCCTTGTTCTCGGCCACCATGCCGTCAGCCATCAAGCGCATCGCCCAGACTTATCTGAACAAACCAGCAGAAGTCACCGTTGCTGCCAAGACCGGCACAGCCGACAATATCCGCCAGCGTTACTGGCTGGTCAGTGGCATGCACAAGCTTGATGCCCTGACACGCATACTGGAAGCCGAAACTTTCGACGGCATGATCATTTTTGCCCGTACCAAACTGGGTACCGAAGAACTGGCAGCCAGGCTTGATGCAAGAGGCTTCTCGGTTGCCGCCATCAACGGCGACATCAACCAGCAACAGCGTGAACGCACTATCCAGCAACTGAAAGACGGCAAGATCGATATCCTGGTCGCGACCGATGTGGCTGCCCGTGGTCTGGACGTAGAGCGTATCAGCCACGTCATCAACTATGACGTGCCGTATGATCCAGAAAGCTACACCCACCGCATTGGCCGTACTGGCCGCGCCGGTCGCAGTGGTGAAGCCATCCTGTTCATCACGCCACGCGAAAAGAATCTCTTGAAAGCGATAGAAAGAGCGACGCGTCAGCCAGTGTCACCGCTGGAACTGCCGACCATACAGACAGTCAACAATGTCCGTATCGCCCGCTTCAAGGACCAGATTTCAGCCACGCTGGCACAAGGTGGTCTGGAAGAATTTACGTCCCTGATCGAAGATTTTGAGCGTGAGCAAAATATCCCTGCGGTGGAAATTGCTGCGGCGCTGGCCAAAATGGCGCGTGGCGATGAACCTTTGCTGCTCGATAAAAACCGTAAAGAAACGAAAAACGACGATAGCTGGCGCGATGAGCGTCCTGCCCGCGCCGAGCGTGGTGACAGGAACGATCGCGGTGACAGGGGTGACCGGGGTGATAGATTCGAACGCGCACCGCGTGAAGACCGTGGCGCACGCCGCGAACACAGCCCGCGCACACCAGAGCCTGGCATGCAGACTTTCCGCATCGCTGTCGGTCATGATCATGGCGTCAAGCCAGGCAATATCGTTGGTGCAATTGCCAATGAAGCCAATATCGAATCCAAGTTCATCGGCCGTATCGATATCTATGATGACTACACCATCCTCGATCTGCCAGACAATCTGCCTGGCGACATGATGGAACACCTGAGTTCAGTACGTGTAGCTGGCCAGGCCCTGCGCATCAGTGCAGAAAAAGGCAATGGCAGCAATGCGCCAGCATCCCGTCCTGCACCACGTGCAGCGCGCGAAGAAACACCTCGTGAACGTGCTCCACGTATAGCTGAAGCCGCACCTGGCAGCAAGCTGAATCAGGTCGTAGATCGCGCCGCCCGCGCGCCCTTTGAAGAAGAGCGCCCGGCCAAACCTAAAAAAGACAAGGCTGACGGCAAAGGCAAGGTCGGCATCCCCATGCTGACTTACCGTATCGAAGTCGGCAAGGCTGATGCAGTAACGCCTAGCAATATCGTTGGTGCAATCGCCAATGAAGCCGGTCTCGAAGCCAAGCATATAGGCCGTATCGATATTTTTGACGACTACAGCACGCTGGACTTGCCAGATGGCATGCCCAAGGAATTGCTGAAGCAGTTGAAAGGTGTCTGGGTCGCAGGCAAGCAAATCCAGATCAGCCCGGTCGGTGAAGACCATGTGCGCAAACCTCTGCCAACAAGCCAGCCTTCACCTTTCGGCCCCAAGAAAGCAGGCGGTGATCGCCGCGTGACAGAAAAAGCCAAGGGATATGGAGCAGGCAAACCAAAAGCTGCTGCAGCCAAGCCGCATCGCAAAGGCCCTAAAGCCTGATTGGCCTGACGGCGCCATGATGGCGCCAGTTCATCAGATCTGAAGTAATAGTTCAAATACCCCCCCCGCCCATGCGGGGGTATTTTTTTCTACGGGCAGGTTTATGTTTGCTCAGGCAGCAGCGCGTTCTGCATCTGGTCTGCGGCGTAGCCTGACCTGGGTAATTGCTGGCGGGTTGTAGGCAGCGTGCAAGGGGCCAACATCAGTTCCAGGTGCGACGATCTGGTCTATTTTGTCCAGTACTTCTTCACTGAGCGTGACACCAGCACCTGCCAGCAGGTCATCCAGTTGTGCCATCGTGCGCGGCCCCAGGTTGGCCGAGGTCACGCCTGGGTGGGCAATCGCAAATGCCATCGCCATATGTGTCAGTGATAATCCTGCCTCCTGCGCGACGACGATCAGTTGTTCAACAGCGTCCAGTTTGCCTGCATCTGTCATATAGCCGGGATTGAAACGCACGCGTGCGCTATCGGTTTGCTGGCCCTTGCGATATCTGCCGGTCAGCAAACCCATGGACAAGGGACTCCATACCATCACGCCCATGCCGTACTTTTCGCAAGTCGGCAGCACTTCCCTTTCTATGCTGCGGTTGAGTATCGAATAAGATGGTTGCTCGCAACGGAAGCGTGCCAGCCCACGCTTTTCTGCCACCCATTGCGCTTCCACGATGTCAGACACCGGGAAGGTGGATGATCCTATGGCACGTATTTTCCCTGCGCGCATCAGGTCGGTCAGTGCCGACAGGGTTTCTTCTATGTCGGTGTCCGGTGCTGGCCTGTGTATCTGGAACAGGTCTATGTAATCGGTCTGCAGGCGGCGCAGGGAATTTTCCACCGCACGCACCAGCCAGCGTCGTGAATTGCCTTGCTGGTTGGGGTCAGTGCCCATAGGCAGATTGGCCTTGGTTGCCAGCACGACATCATCGCGCCTGCCCTTGAGCGCCTTGCCAACAATCTCTTCCGACTCGCCACGGCTATAGAAATCTGCCGTGTCGATAAAGTTGATGCCAGCGTCGAGCGCCTTGTGGATGATGCGGATGGAATCTTCATGATCAGTATTGCCGACGGCGCCAAACATCATTGCGCCCAGACAGTAAGGGCTGACCCTGATGCCGGTTTTTCCTAGCGTACGGTATTGCATATTATTTATTCCTGTAGTTGAGAGAATTAAATGAATCAGTTAAATGAGTTCTGATGACCGTCGACGAAATCAGCGTGCTGAAAGGTAAAATAGAACATCGTTCCGGATTTAATCGGATCAATGTTCCGTTTTATTATACGGAACGATGTTCCGTATTTCAAGAAAAGAATAAAATTGGAAATAAAAATGGAAGTGAAAAGTGGAAATGAATAAGCTGGCTCCCGGTGCAAGTAGTGAAAACGGCTGGAATGAAGAGCAAAAACCCAGGCGCGTGCGTGCAGATGCACAACGCAGTACAGATGCCTTGCTTGAGGCTGCTCTGGAAGTGTTTGCCACTTCCGGTGTAGATGCGCCAGTGCGCGAGATTGCCCAACGCGCAGGAGTAGGTGTAGGCACCCTGTATCGCCGCTTCCCGCAGCGCTCAGACCTGGTTATTGCGGTTTTCCGTCATGAAGTGGATGCCTGTGCCGACGCTGCACCCGTGCTGGCGGCTGAATACGCGCCTGGTGAGGCTGTCGCGCAATGGATGCTGCGCTATGTCGATTTCATCGCCGCCAAGCGCGGGCTGGCGGCAGCGCTGCATTCGGGTGACCCGGCATTCGCGATACTGCCAGCCTATTTTCAGCAGCGCCTTGAGCCAGCGCTCAGCAGTTTGCTTGATGCGGCAGCAGCGGCAGGCGACATGCGCGCAGATATAGCGCCTTATGATTTGCTGCGGGCAGTCGCCAATTTATCAACAACTACCCAGGAAGGCGGGCCAGAACATGCGCGGCGCATGCTGGCTTTGCTGGTCGATGGTTTGCGTTATGGCGCCAAGCCCGCCACTGGTACAAGCAAAGTGTAGATAATAAAATAATCATGATGTGTATTTTAACTACATTTAAATACCTATTTAAACATCCTATTTTTGATAGGCATGATATCGTTTTCAAGAAAATTACAGAGGGCGATCATTGACTTTCGAAAAGACTGATTAGGAACTTTCATCTTTCTTTTTCTTGATGCGCATTTTTTATTGATGTATCTTAACTACATAAATTAAATAATGAGACGAAATCATGAAGAAACTAGCTGCCCTGGCCCTGCTGGGATTGATATCCCTGCCGGTGCTTGCACAAACCACCAGTACGGTAAAGCATCCTGCCTGGAGCAAGAATGCCGCGATTTATGAAGCGAATATCCGCCAGCATTCACCAGAGGGCAGTTTCAAACGTTTTCAGGAATACCTGCCTGAACTGAAAAAGATGGGAGTAGGCATTATCTGGATCATGCCCATCAACCCTATCGGTGAAAAAAACCGCAAGGGCACTCTGGGCAGTTATTACGCCGTGCGTGATTACAAGGGCGTCAATCCCGAATTTGGCACGCCGGCTGATTTCAAAAACCTTGTCGATGCCGCCCATGCGCAAGGCATGAAGGTCATCATAGACTGGGTCGCCAATCACACCGCCTGGGACCATCCCTGGGCCACATCCCATCCTGAGTATTATCTGAAGAATGACAACGGCGAATTTGTCCCGCCTGTGGCTGACTGGCAGGATGTCATCAAGCTTAATTATGCGAACAAGCAGTTACGCGCAGAGATGATAGATGCGTTGAAGTTCTGGCTGACTGAATACGGTATCGATGGCTACCGTTGTGACGTCGCCGAGATGGTGCCGACTGATTTCTGGAACGAAGCGCGGGCAGCGCTGGACAAGGTAAAACCAGTCTTCATGCTGGCAGAAGCCGAGGCTACAGACTTGCATGAAAAAGCCTTTGACATGACGTATGCCTGGCAACTCAAGGATGTGTTTGGCGAAATCGCCAAAGGCAAGAAAAATGCAAATGATCTGGCCGCTTATATGGCCGGGCCAGAAAAGAAATTCCACCCTAATGCCTACCGCATGCTGCATACCTCCAACCATGATCTGAACTCATGGGAAGGTACCGAGTTTGAACGCCTTGGTGATGGCGCAGAAAACTTCCTCGTCTTGTCAAACCTGCTGAAAGGCATGCCCTTATTGTATTCAGGCCAGGAGGCGGGCAATACCAAACGCCTGGAATTCTTTGAGCGTGACCCCATCAAGTGGCAAGAGCATCCTTACAAGGCAATCTATACCACGCTGTTCCATTTAAAAAAATCCAATCAGGCTTTGTGGAATGGTACTGACGGCGCAGAGCAGGTGCGTATAGCTACATCGAATGATGCATCCATCTATGCGTTTTCACGCAGCAAGGCAGCTAATCAAGTCGTCGGTATTTTTAATCTGAGCGGGCAAGCACAAATCTTCAGCCTGAACCAGCCAGTCGCGGCGGGACTCAGCAATCTGTTTGGCAAGAAGGAAACGCTTAAACCAGGCCAAAAAATTGAACTCAAACCCTGGGAATACAAGGTCTTGGTCAAGTAAAAACATGGCAAACCGCAGCATACAATCGCTGCGGCTTGCGCAAGTTTAATAATCCAGATCCACAACGGGTGCAGGCAAGTCATCAGCTGTATCCAGACCCAGGATATGCGTCAGGGTTTGCGAAACCACATTTATGTCATTATCAAAGCTGCCATGGGCAAGCGGGGTCAAGCGCTTGCCGCAATTGACGTGACCAGCATCGATGATGTGCAAATTGCTCCTTTGCTCTGCTGTCAGCCCCTTGCCATCTTCAGCAAAATCGCGGGGCAATTTTTTGCCCCAGTAAAATTTATTCCAGCTCTTCAAGGTGGCGAGGCAGGATACATTCCATTGTTCCTCTACCATTTTGTCACCATTGAAGTAGGCCGCATCGAGGCTGGCAGCCATACCCAGCAAGGGTGTTTTATGGCGGGTTTCAAAAGCGCGGGCCACCAGGTAGAGCAGGGATTTGCGATACACCAGATAGACATTGTCAGTGCGCTCGCGCCGGTCTGACATCAGATGCAGGTGAAAATTCTCGCGTGCCAGTATGCCGCTTTCCATTGCAGGGCGGTAAGTGCTTTCTGCAAACTCCAGGCTACAGGCCGGTGCATACAGACTGCATGTGCTGACTGCCAGTTTGCGTGCGGCCAGCAAGCCCAGTAAATGGCCCAGAGCGATGGAACCTGCTGAGTGGCCTATCAGATGGATTTCCAGCTTGCCCTTGCCCAGCTCCCTGCTTAATTGTTTCAGGCGTTCGGCGATGGCCAGCAGGCCGCGTGGCGGATCACCATCTTCTGTAGCCTGTGCTGCATTTTGCTTCATCTGCATCCACTGCGATTTGCCACCTATGCTGGCTGCTAGGTTTTCTATCGTGCGGTCCATGACATCAACGGCTGTATTCTTGAGCTGCTCCAGCCAGTCGCTGGAGACTACAGAGCCTGTCAGGTAATCCCGCAATTTATCCTTGAGCACGTCCCCCATGGTTTCTGTGAGCCCGGTTTTCCAGGTGATGAAGACCGGGTATATACCGTTTGCCAGAAAACTGGGTGCCATGGCGGCAATGCGCTTGAGTGACTCAGCTTCACTATGAAGACCACCATGAGCATACAGGGCAAGTTTCAAGACCTTGTTTTTGCCGTGTTGTTTGAGCCAGGCTTGTGGTGCCTGCACCAGGACTTTTTCTACCGTCGCTGACGCATCGGCAACTTCGAGCAATCTTTGTATCAGACCACCATCGTTGCCCATGACCACGGTCAGGCTGTAAGCCTGGTCCATGCTGAGCACGGCCTGGCCAGGCTTGCCAGCGGGATGGGCACCGCCAGGCAGCAGGGCTGAGCCACTGGCCTTGAAGGCAGCAGCAGGCGGGATATTCGCCTGGGGTGCCAGCTGTTTTTCAGCACGGGTACGGTTCACCGCATCGACATAGCGCACGGGCACGCCCAGGGATACGGTCCAGGCATCTGTGCCATTCACCAGCCAGTCGTCATAGGTGATGATGGCGAAACCCTGCAGGCCCCAATCTGCACCCCAGGAGTTTTGCACGACAAAACCCTGGTCGGTATAACCGAGCAAGGCAAAGGCATGGCCACCGGCCTTGACCTCGCTGAAATTGACCACAGGCAGTTGCTCCAGCTTGCTGAAGCTGCCTGCTTTTGATGTCGCTACCTCGGCCCAGCCTTGGTGCAGTTTGCAAGAGACATAGATGGCACCAATCTCCAGGATGGCAGCCTGCATGTCTGTGATCGATGTTTTATCTATGCGGTAATACACGCCCAGTGCACGGCTCAGTGCGTCTTTTTCCCAGCCAGGTTTGGGTGCCTCGAAGGCTGGTACCTGGTCATTTTTATCTACCGTATAGGGCCACAGTGCACGGCTGCAGACCCCATGCTTGTGCCAGCCCTTGAGAGCACCGCGACAGCTGGAGCCCAGATAATCTTCGCCCGGCCATTCATCATACAGTTGTGCGAGATGGTAGATCATGCGTGGGCTGCTTTCCTTGTTGCTGGCGTCGCGCAGCCAGAACAGGTAATTGATGACGGCGGCCAGACCAAAGCCAGTACAGGCACCGTCCGAGCCCTGGTTCAAAATCATGCCTGCCTTGATGTAGCTGGCAAGCTGGTTCTTGATAAAGCCGCTATCCGGGTAGGATACTGGCAGGTTCAGCACGCGGGGCGTGTAGATGCGGTCGCGGATATCAAGGCGGTCAGGACGCGCATCCAGGGCCAGGTCGCTGCCGTTAAAGGGTATGGTCTGGGCTGGCATGCAGGCCTCCTGGGTCAGTATGGGTGTACGAAGGATATTGCTTGAAATATTAGCAAGAATAGTGTCTCAGGATTTATTTGACTTGGCAATAGCACAATGAAACGGGATGTCCGGAAAAGCGGGCGAGCAAAGAAAAAGGCCGCCAAGACTAGCTTGACGGCCTTTTTGCCCAAAAATTACTGAGGCTTATTTTTTCGCTGCGTCAGCAGGAGCGGATGCTGCTGCAGAAGCTGCCGGTACAACTGTAGGCGTGACTGACAAAGGTGTGCCTGAGGCTGCCGGTGCAGAAGCTGCGGCTGGAGCTTCCTTGATTTCTATCTTGGCTTTAGCCTTGATGTCATCCAGCATTTTCTTCAGGTTCTTTTGCTGCAATTGCTGGCTCAGACCGGACTTGACTTCTTCCAGCGGAGGAATAGTCACAGGACGGGAATCGTCGAGGATGATGACGTGGTAACCAAACTGGGATTTGACTGGCTCTTCAGTAAATTTGCCTTTTTCCAGTTTAGCGACTGCTGCACCAAATTCCGGCACCATGCCGCGTGGGTTGAACCAGCCCAGGTCACCACCATTGGCTTTGGAGCCAGGGTCTTGTGATTTGGCTTTGGCCAGGCCTTCGAAAGACTTCACGTCTTTCTTGATCTTGGCGATGATGTCCTTGGCTTCGTCTTCAGTTTTTACCAGGATATGACGGGCCTTGTATTCATTGCCACCATTGCTTTTCTTGAATTCTTCGTATTCAGCTTTCAGGGCGTCGTCCGAGACGGTTGCTGTCTTGATGTAATCCTTGACATAGGCATTTGCCAGGATGGATTGACGCGTCATTTCGATCTGGTCAGCCACTTCTGGTTTTTTATCCAGGCCCTTGTTGACAGCTTCTTTGGCTACAACGAGTTGCATGGCCAGATTGTCGATGACCATCTTGCGTGTTTCAGGCGTATCAGGCATGCCTTGGGCGGCCTGTTGCTGCATGATCTGGTCCAGTTGTTTCTTGCTGATAGGTGTGCCATCAACAGTGGCTGCGACTTCGCTACTTGCAGCAGCCGACGCAGAAGCGGAAGCCGAGGCTGACGCAGCCTTGTCTGCATTTTTATCATTACAGGCGCTGAGTACCAACATGGCAAGCGCGCTACCCAGGACTACACGGGACTTAATTGACATACACATTCCTTCAATATTGAGCTGACTTTGCAGCAGATATCATGCCTGTTGGCATATGACGATTTAAAAAATGACGCTGAATTCTACTCGCGATTTTACCTGTCATGCTAGTTATTCACTTTTACTTACCAAATTTCCATGAAAAAACGGCTGTCGCTAGCCTTTGCCAGAGACAGCCGCAGCCTGTATCGGCCATTCTGAAACAGTTTGAAATATCAGGGGCTGGCGAGGTAAGTCTGCAATTGATCCAATAAAGCGCAAAAACCCTGGTCCATGCTGGCAAAGGTGGCGTGGAAGACGCTTCTTTCTTCCTCAGTGGCATTATCGAGCAAAGCCCAGCGTATCGTCAGTTGCGTGCCCTCGGCATGCTCATCAAAACTGATGGTCGATAAAATCTCCAGTGGCCAGGCCGGGCTCATGGGGTGATGTGCCAGGTTGCCAGCCTCATCTGAAAAGCTGTGGTGATATACCAGTTTTTCTGGGCGGATTATTTCCTTGTAAACAAATTTAGCCCACATCATGCTGCCATCGGGGCCGCGCATACCAAAGTGGTAGCTACCGCCGACGCGTAGGTCCATTGTGGACTGAACTACGCTAAAGCCTGTCGGCCCCCACCATTTCGCCAGATGGTCACCCTCGCTAAAGGCGGCAAACACCAGTTCACGTGGTGCTTTCAGGATGCGGGTAATCACAAAATCTGGTTTATTTTCATTCATGCTGTTCTCCCTTCGGTGCAGGTTTAGCTGTTGTTTGCAGCTCTTGCAGATAGCTTTCCAGCCTGTCCAGGCTTTGCTCCCAGAACTGGCGGTATTGCTCTACCCAGCCGTAAGCTTCTTTGAGCGGTCTGGCTTGCAACTGGCATGGCCGCCACTGGGCACTGCGGCTGCGCGTGACCAGGCCTGCGCGCTCCAGCACCTTTAGATGCTTGGTAATGGCTGGCAGGCTCATGTCGAAAGGCTCTGCCAGTTCACTGACCGAGCTTTCCCCTGTAGATAAACGGGCCAGTATGGCGCGGCGGGTAGGGTCGGCCAGCGCCGAGAAAGTCTTGCTGAGAGTATCTTGCTGCATAGTGGCGAATTTTTATTTAACCACTTGGTAAAATAAGACGAATTTATCACTATGTCAATTTGGATTTAAGCAAATTTTCGAGGTATTTCTGTTAAAAATATGGAATATTTCTTAAAAGTACTGAAGTCATGGAACAAATCCTGACGTACCCACTCCAAGTTTGGCAGCTGGCACTGGTGCAAGAATATCAAGCTGACCGGCCAGGCAAAAAAACAATGTACACAAGTTCCGGCCCATCCGGCCAGCGACTCATATAAGCGTATCCCGACAGGAGACATGAATGCGTATTTTGCAGGTTTTATGTGGCACAGCCCTCATCGCCACCAGCTTTAGCGGCCAGCTTGCGCTTGCCGCCAGCGAAGAAAAAATCGACCTCGAACTGATTACCAGATTGCGCGACGAGGCCATGAACCGCTCCAAGGCGCAAGAGATACTAGGCACACTCACAGATGAGATAGGCCCGCGCCTGACCGGTTCGCCCGCTTTGCGCAAGGCAGGTGACTGGACCCGCAGCAAATTCGGAGAATGGGGCCTGCAAAATATCCATAGCGAAAGCTTTGCCCCTTTTGGCCGTGGCTGGACGCTGGAAAAAACCACCCTGCGCATGGTTGCGCCTTCGCAAGTCGATCTGTATGCCATCCCCAAGGCATGGACGCCAGGCACAAATGGACTGCAGCGTGGCAAGCTGATCATCGCAAAAATGACGGCGGATGAAGATTTACCAAAATGGAAGGGCAAGCTGGCCGGTGCCATCGTCTTGCTGGATGAGCCCCTGCCGATCAAACCGCATGTGAAGGCAGATGCGCACAGGTATACACATGATGAACTGAGTGAGCTCAGCAAGATCGATTTCGAGCCAGCGGCCTCCCGCCGTGGCGATATACAGACTTACCTGAAGCGTTTTGCATTCGCCAAAAAATTGCGTACCTTCCTGGCAGAAGAAAAAGTCCTGGCTGCCCTGAATGTGACCCGTGGCGAAGATGGCACCATCTTTGTACAGGAAGGCGGTTCCTACAAGAAAGATGAAGTGACCGGCCCGCCTACCCTGGTCGTTGCCAGCGAAACCTATAACCGTCTGTATCGCCTGGTCGACAAGAAAAAAGACGTGGAACTGGAAATTGACGTCAAAGCCACGTTCAGCGATGAAGACCCGGAAGCGGCCATCAATGTGCTGGCAGAAATCCCGGGCACAGATAAAAAAGACGAGATCGTCATGCTCGGCGCCCATCTCGATTCCTGGCATGGCGGCACCGGAGCCACCGACAATGCCGCCGGTGTTGCCATGGCGATGGAAGCTGTGCGTCTATTGAAGGCCACCGGCTTCAAGCCACGCCGTACCATACGCATCGCCCTGTGGGGTGGTGAAGAACAGGGCTTGCTGGGTTCACGTGCCTATGTCAATAAATGGATAGCGTCCCGCCCTGAACCAACTGACCCCAAGGAACTTGAACTGCCGACTTTTGCACGCAAACCCACCGGGCCGCTCAGCATCAAACCCATGCACAGCAAGATTTCTGCCTACTTCAACCTCGATAATGGCGGCGGTAAAATCCGTGGCATCTATGCAGAAAACAATGCGACCTTAAAACCGATTTTCGATGCCTGGCTGGCACCATTCAATGATGTTGGGGCAACCACGACGACACTACGCAATACTGGCAGCACCGACCATGTGAGCTTCGACCGCGTTGGCGTACCTGGTTTCCAGTTCGTGCAGGATGATATGGATTACTTCAGCCGCACCCATCACTCCAGCATGGATGTGTATGACAAGGTACAAAAGAGCGACCTGACCCAGGCTTCGATGATACTGGCGAGCTTCGTCGCCCATGCCGCCAACCGCAATGAGATGCTGCCGCGCAAACCTATGCCTAAAGATCCACCGCCAGACGAGAAGAAAGACGACAAGGCAACGGAAGAAACAGCAGTCAAATAAATAATACAGATACTTCACACTTTATTCTTTCAAAAAGGCCATTTGCGCTTAGTCTTCCCGAACAGGAATACAATGCGCCTGTGGCCTTTTTTGATTGAGACAAAAGATGAGTGAAGTTAGCCTGACCAGCGTCGAAGATATTCCCGATAACCTGGCCGAGATATTGCCAGTCGGCATGATCGCGGGTGGAGGCGTGGCAGCACTGGCCATGGCAGCAGTAGCCAACCGCAAGTTTCTGGCGGCCCAACCTGCAGAACAGCAAAACAGTGGCTGGCAGGCGTTCCACTATGAGCGCATTTCTGCAAGCGAATTTGAAATCACCGGCGGCATCGCTGACCCAAGTTCAGGCGGTAAAAAATTTCATGGCGCGCATGACACTGTCATCATTACAGAGGCCGAAGTCCTGGCTGAAATGCAATTGATGCTGCCGCCAGCAGCAACGACAGCTTCAGCGAACGCCTCTACGGCTCTGGCTCAGCCCATCGCCACAATACAGGGCACGAATGCAGCCAATGTACTCAAGGTGATTTTTACTTTGCCGGAGGATGAAGCTGGTCGTCAAAGAATCCTGCGTGCATTTCAGCTACAGGCCGATTTTTTTGGCGCGAAAGTGCAGGCTTGCTCATTGCATGATGCCAGCTTGTTGAAGCTGGATTAAGCTGGATTAAGCACCTTGACAACGCGTACTTTTTTGAAATGGCTGATGACATTCAGCCTTTGTCTTTTGCTATACGCGATATGGCGGCGAGACGTATTGCCACCTCCTGCTGAATTGAATAATGTGCTCTTGAATGAACCAGTACAAACCAAGATAGAGCAAACCGCATTTGCAGTCAGCAGAGGCGGTGTCGATTACCAGGTACAACCATTATATGACTATGACCTGGTTGGTCTGGTCGTCAGCAGACATGACACCAGCACAGGCTGGGATTACCTGCATCGCGAATGGAACGACCATTTGAATGTCATGGATATCTGTGTCATCTGGGGTAATAATGCACGCAATGGTTCTTACAACGACATCAGTTTTTCCAGCGGTCAGTTCACCTGCAATTTCCGGGCATCGACAGCAGAAGCATTTGCTGCATTTGACCAGACTGCCATTTCAAACAACCATCTGCTGACCGACCAGCCCAGCCTCGCCAAGATCATGCAAAAAGTCGAAGTGGGCGACCAGATACACCTGCGCGGTCGTTTGTCTGAATATTCACATAACCATGGCTTCGCTTTCAAGCGCGGCACCAGCATCGTCCGCACCGATACCGGCAATGGTGCCTGCGAAACCATTTTTGTTGATAGTTTCGAGATACTCAAAAGCAGTGGTCAGACATGGCGCAAGCTGGTGTGGCTGGCTGCCATCATACTGATTGCCAGTATTGTGGGCTGGTTTATGCAACCAGTTCGTTTCAATCATTAGAGTGATGAAATACAATCGGCTACGTCCATCATGCTGCGCTGCACATAAGGATTCATCAGCATTCTTATTTGAAATTTGTATCCTCTTATTTCTATGGGCTTGAGAAAAAGCAAAAAAGCTGCATTTAGCCTGGGCTCGATGTTCTCACATTTTGTCGGCATTTTTGTGTAAGTAAGCAACACTTGCCCAGAACTGCCTGCAGTCAATACCAGTTGTGTGGTCTGGCGGTTAATTTTCCGTACGCTCGTAAGGGAAATCCCGTTTGTTTCCATCCGCATAATGGAGGATACTTGCACAATATGGTGCGCAGACTTGCACCTTTATCTCTCGTTATCTTCCAACAGAAGGAGAACGTATGACCTCTTCCCACTTCGCTGAGCTGATTGCTTATGCGCAAGCGCACACCGGCCCTGCATCTGAACGCCAGGGCTCATTCATCACTGCCTATTTTGAAAACACTGACCCGGATGAGATCGTCAGCCGGGGTCCGGCTACGCTGTTTGCCCAGGCCAATGCCCACTGGCGTTTGCTGGATGCACCGCGGGCCGCAAATACGCCCAAGATAAGGGTGTTCAACCCCACCCTGGCAGAAGATGGCTTTGTCAGCGATCATACTGTCGTGCAGATTGTGAATGACAATATGCCTTTCCTGGTCGATTCGGTGACGATGGCGATCAACCGCAGTGGCCGTACTGCACACTGGATAGTGCACCCGCTGATGAGCGTCGCCCGTGATGCGAACGGTAGTGTGACTGCAGTCAGCACCGTGGCAGCGGCAAAGGCGGCGGGCCGTAGTGACCCGGTAGAATCCCTGATCCTGGTTGAATGTGACCGTATTGTTGACCAGGCCGCACAACAGGCGCTGGTAGAAGATTTGAAAAGTGTCTTGTCTGATGTACGTGGTGCTGTGGTTGATTGGCAACCCATGCTGGCGCGTGCACGTGAAGTGCGCGCCGCTTGTGAAAGAGCTACCCAGGCACCAGAAAAACGCGATGAAGCGATTGCCTTCCTGGCCTGGCTGGAAGACCGCCATTTCACTTTCCTCGGTGTGCGCGACTATGACCTGAAGCGCGAAGGCGACAATGTCAGCCTGGTGGCGATTGCCGATTCTGGCCTGGGTATTTTGCGCGGCCCCGTCAAGACGGCTGAAACCCGTTTACCACCAGAAGTCGTGGCCCTGATGGATTCGACAGAAATGGTCATGGTCACCAAGGCCATGACACGCGCTACTGTGCACAGGCCAGCCTGGCTGGACTATATTGCCGTCAAGCGTTTTGATGATGCAGGCAATGTCATTGGTGAATCGCGCTTCCTGGGCTTATATACCTCAACAGCTTATTCTGAACCGGTAGGCAATATCCCCCTGGTACGTCAGCGCGTAACGAATGTCATGAATACCTCTGGCGTCGTGCCCGAGAGCCATGCCGCCAAGTCGCTGCAAGCCATTCTCGATGATTATCCGCGTGATGAATTGTTCCAGATCGATGCTGCAACCCTGGCTGATCATGCTATCGGTATCCTGCGCCTGCAAGAACGCCAGCGCACCCGTTTGTTCCTGCGCCGCGACCCCTTTGGCCGTTTCACTTCGGCCCAGGTATTTGTACCGCGTGACCGTTACAACACGGAATTGCGCGTCAAGATAGGCAATGAATTGATGATGGCCCTCAATGGGCAATCGATAGAATTCACGCCCATGCTGACCGATAGTCCACTGGCGCGTATCCATTATCTGGTCAGGGCCAAGGATATCGCGCCGCAAAATGTCAATCTCGCCATACTGGAAGCGCGCATCGCCAAACTCGCGCAACGCTGGGAAGATGACTGCACGGCAGAGTTGCTGCGCTCGCATGGTGAAGGCAATGGCCTGAGCCTGGCCAACCGTTTTGCCAATGCCTTCCCTACAGCTTACCGGGAAGATTTTTCTGCCCTGGTGGGTGCAGAAGATGCAGACATGCTGGCCAGCCTGAATCCCGGCGCACCGATGATGGTCAAACTCTACCGTCCACTCGATGCGGGACCTGGCATACTGCGCTTCAAGATTTATAACACTGCCAAGGTGGCACTATCCGATTCCCTTCCCGTGCTGGAACACATGGGGCAAGGGTACTGGATGAACATCCGTACGCCATCGTCAGCGGTGCAGAGACTTTGTGGATACATGACCTTGGCTTGCAATTACCTGCCAATACCGATTTGTCATCAGTCAAAGTGCGCTTTGAAAACCTGTTCTCGCAAGCCTGGGGCGGCGAGGTTGAAAGTGATGACCTCAATCGCCTGGTACTCAATACCACGCTGGATGCACGCTCCATTGCCGTCTTGCGTGCCTGCTCGCGTTATTTCAAGCAACTGGGTTTTGCCTATAGCCAGAACTACATAGAAGCAGCACTGAACAAGAATGCACCTATCACGCAACTGATAGCCGAACTGTTTGGTGCCCGCTTCAAGCCTGATTATGTTGGTGACCGCGAACAGGCACAAAAGCATATACGCGAACAGCTGGAAGCGCAGATGAGCAATGTCGCCAGCCTCGATGAAGACCGTATCCTGCGCCAGTTCATCGCAACCATTGTTGCGACCTTGCGCACTAATCTGTGGCAAACCACGGCCAGCGGCGCGTTCAAGCCCTACATGAGCTTCAAGCTCAATCCGCGTGAAGTACCGGGTGTGCCAGAACCCAAACCCCTGTTTGAAATCTGGGTCTATTCACCGCGTGTCGAAGGCGTGCATTTGCGCGGCGGCAAGGTTGCCCGTGGCGGCTTGCGCTGGTCTGACAGACGTGAAGACTTCCGTACTGAAATCCTGGGCCTGGTAAAAGCCCAGCAAGTCAAGAATACGGTCATTGTGCCGGTTGGTTCCAAAGGTGGTTTTGTCCTCAAGAATGCACCACCAGCGACAGACCGTGAAGCCTATCAGGCCGAAGGCGTGGCTTGCTACAAAATCTTCCTGTCCGGCTTGCTGGACCTGACTGACAATATCGTCAAGGGCGCTGTAGTGCCGCCTAAACTGGTGATACGCCATGATGTCGATGATCCTTATCTGGTGGTCGCGGCTGACAAGGGCACGGCAACGTTCTCGGATATCGCCAATGGAGTCTCTGCTGACTACGGTTTCTGGCTCGGTGATGCATTTGCGTCTGGTGGCTCGGTCGGCTATGACCACAAGAAGATGGGTATTACTGCCCGCGGTGCCTGGGAATCGGTCAAGCGTCATTTCCGTTCGCTCGGCGTAAATACGCAGGACACAGCCTTCACCGTGGCTGGTATCGGTGACATGTCAGGCGACGTGTTCGGTAATGGCATGCTCTTGTCCCAGCATATCAAGCTGGTAGCCGCCTTTGACCATCGTCATATTTTCATCGACCCATCACCTGATGTGGCAACTTCATTTGCCGAACGCCAGCGCCTGTTCAATCTGTCGCGCTCCAGTTGGGATGATTACGACAAGAGCCTTATTTCTGCTGGCGGCGGCGTGTTCCCACGCACCGCTAAATCCATCAGCCTGAGCCCGGAAGCACGCGCTGTGCTGGGCATAGAAACTGCCGAACTGACGCCTGTGGAGCTGCTGCGTGCGATCTTGCAGGCCCCGGTAGATTTGCTGTACAACGGTGGCATAGGCACCTATGTCAAGGCCAAGTATGAAACCCACGCCCAGGTTGGCGACAAGGCTGGTGACGCCTTCCGCGTCAATGGCAGCGACCTGCGCTGCAAGGTGCTGGCTGAAGGCGGTAACCTTGGTTGCACACAAAATGGCCGCATAGAATTCGCGCAAAAAGGTGGTCGTATCTATACCGATGCAATAGATAATTCTGCTGGCGTTGATTGCTCTGACCATGAAGTCAATATCAAGATTCTGTTGGGCAGCATCGTCGAAGCCGGTGACCTGACCCTGAAGCAGCGTAATGACTTGCTGGCCTCAATGACTGATGAAGTTGGTCACCTGGTGCTGACCGATAATTACTATCAAAGTCAGGCATTGGATATTGCCGCGCACCGCCCGCTGTATGTACTTGATGGCCAACAAAGACTGATGCAGTCGCTGGAAAAACAGGGCCGCCTGAACCGCGCGATTGAATACCTGCCTAGCGATGATGAAATTTTCCATCGCAAGGCCTTGAAGCAGGGCCTGACTGCACCTGAGGGTGCGGTCGTGCTGGCCTATGCCAAGATGTCGGTGTTTGATGAACTGGTCGCCAGCAATTTGCCGGATGACCCTTTCTTCAGCCGTGCATTAAAGGCTTACTTCCCGCAGGTGCTGTCTGAGCGTTTTGCCGAAGCAATCGCCCATCATCCGCTGAAGCGCGAAATCATTGCCACCTTCATCACCAATACCGTGGTGAACCGTGCCGGTGCGACCTTCGTCAATTTCATCGCTACTGAGGCAGGTGCAACCGCGGCAGACGTGATACGCGCCTTCACCCTGGCCCGCGAGATTTTTGATCTGGAAGTATTGTGGGATCAGATCGATGCACTGGATTACAAGGTTGATTCAAAACTGCAACTCGACCTCTTGTCCAAGCTGATTGCAATTGCCCAAAGGGCTTCGCGCTGGATGTTGCGCATACGTTCGCAAAGCACAGACTTGCCTACCCTGATACAGCGTTATCAGCCGGCAGCACGCGAGCTGCGCTGGCAACTCGATGACTGGCTGCCAGCCAATGCCCATGCAAGCTGGCAAAAAGAAGCCGAGGCGCTGACGCAAGCCGGGGTAGAAGCCACGCTGGCACAAAACCTGACGGCACTGGAATACATCTTCCCGGCACTGGACCTGGTCGATCTGGCGCAAAGCACCAGCAGTGACCTTGAACAGGTGGCCCGCGCCTACTTTGGCATCGATGATGAGCTGGGCCTGACTGGCTGGCGCAATCAGATCAACCGCCTGCCTACTGACACTCTGTGGCAGACCCAGGCACGTGGCAGTGCGAGGGATGATGTGTATTCGATAGCCAGCCAGATCACCCGTGGCCTGTTGTCACGTCAGGAAGATGTCAGCAACTGGCACGCACAGCACGCGCCAGCGATAGACAGGCTGACGGCCTTGCTGACTACCATCAGCGCACAGGGACCGGACCTGGCACCGGTATCCGTCGCCTTGCGCGAGTTACGTCACCTGGCTTGATTCATGCTTGGTAAAAACGGCCTGTCGGTAATGACAGGCCGTTTTTTTATGCGCTCTATTTCTGCTATTGGCCAGCTTTGCCTGGCTTGCTGAACTTGGCGACAGGCTTGCAACTGGCGTCGAACATATATTGCCTGGCTGCTTGTGCTTTCCTTGTCTGCTCCATGTTCTGTACGCGTATTGTGTCACCAGTGATCTTCCACTGGGATGCAGATACATCCAGTTCATGCAGTTTGGTGCAACTGGCCGTGTTGTAGAACATCAGAAAATCATTCGAGCCACTATATTCATGGGTGACCAGCACCTGTTCGCCCTGGCTCAGATAGACATCTTTCCTGACCCAGATACCACCGTTGATTTCACACCGGGTATTTGTGGCGAGTTGCAAGACCTGTAAAGGTGGCTCGGGAAAGGCATCGACTGCAGGATCATTGGCCTCGCTATGGAAGCGCAATTCCACGGATTTGGACTTTGCATGGAAAGTCTCATACTGCCCTGGCGTAAGCGGAGTCACGGCAAGCTTGTGCAATTGGCAGCCAGCAGCATGTACCTGCGTCGTCAAAAGGCAGGTCAGCATGGCAAACAAGGTGGTTTTTTTTGGGAGCATGGTCAATCTGGTATCGCAATATCAATAAAATACACAATTTTACTTGCAGATGTTGAACGTATTCTGACTTTCCTGCTCAAAACCATCTGCTGCACTCACTATCCTGTCCTGAATAATAACCATATGAAAAAACATTCTGCACACTATTTGCCTGCGGCCTTACTGGGCCTGGCGCTCACCGTTTCCTCGTACAGCCAAGCCCAGATACAAGATGCCAGGGTAAATGAAACCGCCTTGCGTGCCCACCTGGCACTACTGTCTTCTGACCTGTTTGAAGGCCGTGGCACAGGCCAGCGCGGTGGTGACCTGACGGTAGCCTACCTCGAAACTCAGGCAGCCGTTGCCGGTTTATTGCCAGCCAATGGCAAGAGTTACAGGCAAGCGGTTAGCATCAATGGCATCAAATCCTTGCCGTTGGAAAGCTCGGTCAATATAAAACTTGCCAGGTCACTCAACCTGACTTTTGGTGAAGACTGGATCTGGAGTGCGGGTGATGCGATGAGCTCGCACCAGTTTGATCATGAATTGCTGTTTGTCGGTTACGGCATCAACGCTCCAGAAGAGCAATGGGACGATTTCAAGGATGTTGATTGTAAAGGCAAGATCCTCGTCGTCATGGTCAATGATCCGCAACCCACCGCAGAACAGCCAGACCGCTTTGGCGGCAAGGCTTTGACTTATTATGGCCGCCGTACTTACAAGACTGAAGAAGCCCTGCGCCGTGGTGCTGCCGGAGTTTTGCTGATACATACCGATGCGTCAGCAAATATAGGCTGGGATGTCTTGAAAAACGGCGGCATGGGCGAGCAATTCCAGCTGGCGAATAAAGATGCCAAAGGTTTGGCGATACAAGGCTGGATTACCGATGGCGCAGCAAATACCCTGTTTGCCGCATCAGGCCTGGATTTGAATGCCTTGCGTCAGGCAGCTGAGCGCAAGGATTTCAAACCCGTCGCCATCAAGGCCAGGCTCAAGGGTGAGGCAAAATCGCACATACGCCAGCTTGAGCAATTCAATATCGCAGGCATCGTACCCGGCACTGACCCGCAATTGAAAAACGAGCTGGTGATCTACAGTGCCCACTGGGATCACCTGGGCAAGCAGGAAGGTGCAGGTGATCAGATTTATAACGGTGCCGTCGATAATGGTTCAGGCACAGCAGCCTTGCTGGCGATGGCAAAGGCAGCAGTGCAGCAACCAGCAAAACGCAGCCAGATGTTCCTGTGGGTGGCAGCAGAAGAACAAGGCCTGCTGGGCAGCGCCTGGTATGCGGCGCACCCGCTGTGGGCCTTGAACAAGACAGCGGCAGCCCTGAATCTCGATACGCTTAATTTTGTAGGCCGTACCAGGGACATCAGCGCCTTTGGTGCCGACCGCAGTGACCTCATCGTTGCTGCAAAGAAGGTGGCGCAAGGCATGAACATGACAGTTGCGCCGCCGCGTGTGGATGTGGCCGGTGGCTATTTCCGCAGCGACCATTTCAGCTTTGCCAAGGCCGGAGTACCGGCATTTTCCATAGGCAGTGGCCGTGACTATATCAATGAGCCGCAAGCCTCACAGGAAAAAGCGCGTGGCTATGGCAAGCGTTATCATCAGGTCACAGACGAGTATGACCCAAGCTGGGATCTGTCCGGCATGACTGAGCAGGCACAGTTCACTCTCAACCTGGGACGCGAAATTGCTGATGCCCCGAAAATGCCGGTCTGGAAGGAAAATGATGCATTTGCGAAAGTAAGGAAATAAAACAATAAAAAGATGGTGGAACTTGTCCTGAAAAATGATTTCCAAGCCTATGCCGTCTATCCTTAGACAAAATCTCTACAAGAATTTATAAGAAAGAAAATAATGAACCAGACAATATTTAAATTAAAGCCCATCGCCAGTGTCTGTCTGCAAGTCATGCTGGCCATACCCTTGATGAACGGCATGGCACATGCTGCCGACGCTCCTGTCTCAAAAAACGTTGCACCGACAAAAAAAGAAAGCGGCATGGATACCGCAGTTGCCCCCGGTGACGACTTTAACCGCTATGCCAACGGTGGCTGGGAAAAAACTGCCATCATCCCTGACGACAAAGTTGCAGTCGGCATTTTTGATGTCCTGAAAGAAGAGTCTGATGCCAAGGTCCTGAAAATCATAGAGCAATCAACCAAGGCTGAAGCAGGCAGTGCCGTGCGCAAGATCGGTGACTTCTACACTTCTTACCTCAATACCGATGTCATCAACAAACGTGGCCTGACACCGCTGCAAGGCGAGATGCAAAGTATTGCCGACCTCAAGGATAAGGCCGCGCTGGCGACTTATCTGGGCAAGCATTTACGTGCCGACGTCGATCCTATCAATGCCACCAATGTATTTACTGAAAACCTGTTTGGCCTATGGGTGTCGCAAGGCTTCCATGACCACACGAAATACATGCCTTACCTGCTGCAAGGTGGCCTGGGCCTGCCTGACCGTGAATACTATCTGTCGGCCAGCCCCAAGATGGCTGAACTAAGGAAAAACTATCTGGCGCATATTGCTGCGACCCTGAAACTGGCGAATGTGCCCGATGCCGAGCAAGCCGCCAAGCGTGTCTTTGATCTGGAAATGCTGATCGCCAAAGGCCATGCGAATCGTGAAGACACTTCGGATGTCTTGAAAGCGGACAATACCTGGACGCTGGCTGACTTCAATAAAAAAGCCGCAGGCCTGGATTGGGCAGCTTATTTCAAGGCGGCAGGTCTGGATGGACAAAGCAAATTCATCATCTGGCATCCCACTGCATTGAAGGCATCGTCGGCATTGGTAGCGAAAACGCCGCTGGCAAACTGGCAGGATTATTTGCGCTTCCATGCCATCAACACGCGTTCCACGGTATTGCCACAGGCCTTCTTTGACCAGCGCTTCAAGTTTTACAGCGCACTCAGCGGTGCCAAAGCACCTCAGCCGCGCTGGAAATATGCAGTGGCAGCAACCAATAATGCGGTCGGTGAAGAAGTCGGTAAATTGTATGTGGCCGAGAATTTCTCATCTGAATCCAAGACCCGTATCAATGGCATGGTCAGCAATATCCTTGCTGCCTTTGGCGAACGCGTACAGGCCTTGAAATGGATGACGCCAGCCACCAAGCAAGAGGCATTGGCAAAAATTAAATCGACCTATGTTGGTGTTGGTTACCCGGACAAGTGGCGCGATTATTCTGGCCTGGTGGTCGATGCAAATGATGCCTATGGCAACCGCGAGCGTTCGCAGGAATTTGAATACAGCCGCGCCCTTGCAAAATTTGGCCAGCCTGTGGATGTCACCGAATGGTGCATGAATGCGCAACTGGTGAATGCCGTTAACATGCCGCTGCAAAATGCCATCAATTTCCCGGCGGCGTATTTGCAATCGCCGAACTTTGACCTGACTGCCAGCGACGCCACCAATTACGGTGCTTTGGGTGCCACCATAGGCCATGAAATCAGCCACAGCTTTGATAATTCCGGCGCCATGTTTGATGCAAAAGGCGAATTGCGCAACTGGTGGAGCAAGGCTGACCTCGCGCATTTCAAGACTTCTTCCAAAGCCCTGATCGCCCAGTTCAATCAATACAAGGCCTTCCCCGACCTGTCAGTGAATGGTGCACAGACCCTGGGTGAAAACATTGCCGATCTGGCCGGTTTGATGGCCGCTTATGACGCCTATCGTGCGTCGATGAAACAAAAAGGCCAGGCCATTACCAAGGATGATGAACAGGAATTCTTCCTCGCCTATGCCCGCAGCTGGCGCGGCAAGATGCGTGATGAAACCTTGCGCACAGCCATCATCACCAATGAACACGCACCAGGACAATACCGCGTCCTGACCGTGCGTAATCTGGATGCCTGGTACGATGCCTTTGCCGTGCAGCCTGGTCAGAAACTTTATCTGGCACCCAAGGACAGGGTCAAGGTCTGGTAAAAAACCTGCTTACGATCTTACTGCGCGAGCGTGATCGGGACTCATGTGCTGCTCAAAATGCTCATGTACTAGAGTACATTCCGCTTTTTGCGCTGCTCTTCACCCCGCTGACGCACGCTCGCTACAGATCGTAAACAGGTTTTAAGAAAAAAAGATGTCAGGTCGTCCGCAAGCCATCATGCATGCGTCGCCTGACCTCGGCAACATAGCGCTCGCTGACCGGGACTTTGTCCTGACTGGCGAGCACCAATTGATACACCCCATCTCCCAATACCTCAAGCTGACTGAGCTGGTCACAGCGCACGATGGCACTGCGATGAACACGCATGAAGTGCGCCGGATCAAGATGTTTTTCGAGCTGACTCAGTGCCACCCTGTGCAATACCTGTCTCTGCCCCAGATGCAATTGCATGTAATTTCCTGCCGCTTCTATCCATAAGACATCTGCCAGCTGTATGCACTCTATGCGGCCTACCGAGCGCACGCTGACTTGTTGCCAGTAAGCCGGCTGTTCTTTTTTTGCCTCATCCTCAGCTTTGACATACTGGCTCATGGCTTGCGCATAACTGGCTTGCTGGCGCTGGGTGAGCATGGCAGCAGCACGTTCCAGCGATAGTGCCAGACGCTCATCGTCAAAAGGTTTCAGCAGGTAATCCAGCGCGTGCAGGTCAAAGGCTTCTATCGCATGGGCGTTGAAGGCGGTGACAAAAATCACCAGCGGTGGTGTTGCCTGGGTACTCAGTTCACGTGCCAGTATCAGGCCGGTTTCGCGTGGCATTTGTATATCGAGAAAAATGACATCGACAGCACAGGCATCAAGTGCTTCACGCGCCGTGGCGACATTTGCGCATTCAGCGACGATGCTCCAGGCTGGGTGATCCTGCAAGGCATAGCGCAGGTTGGCCCGCCCGGGTTCTTCATCATCGACAATCAGTGTACGAATATTGTTCATGCTGTCGCACTCTCAGGCATCTGCAAGGGCATGCGGATTTCTACTTCATAGCGCTGTTGTCTCTCATCTTGTATGCGGCCACTATGCATGCTGGCACGTCCGGCATACATCAATTCCAGCCTGGCGCGGGTTTGTGGCAAGCCCAGCCCCAGGCCAGGGTTGGCGGCGACACCATAGCTGATGGTATTGCTGACTTTAATACTGAGTTCTTCACCATCCAGCTTGAATTGCATGCGGATATCGCTGCTGCCTTCGTGACAATCCAGATCATGGCGCAAGGCGTTTTCCAGCAGAGGTTGCAGCAGCAAGGGCGGGCAGTCGCCTGCCAGTACATTGGTGGTATCACCGGCGATGATGATCTGCAGGCGTGCACCGTAGCGCAGTCTTTGTAATTCCAGGTAATCGCGTATGAAGGTCATTTCATCTTCCAGGCTTACCCAATCCCTGCTGCTGGCCGTCAGTGCATAGCGCAGCAAATCACTGAGGCGGTTCAGACCGGTCAGGGCGATGCGCTTGTCATCACTCCTGACCAGGGCGCTGATGGCATTGAGGCAATTGAAGATGAAGTGTGGCTCCAGTTGCCCGCGCAAGGCATCCAGCCTTTGCTGTTCCAGATCCAGCCGCAGATGCAATACATCGTTCATCGATTGCTGCAAGGCCAGTTCACGCACACGCGCCTGCCGCCAGGTACAGATGGCCAGTACCGCAATGAAGGTGCCGGTGGACCAGGCAAATTCGAGGAAAATCGTAAAGTTACGCATATTGAAAGCCGTACTGACGATATCTTGCAAGCCAAAACCGGGTTTGTCCTTGAGCAGGTCAAGGATGGCGATATACATCACTTCCAGCGGTAGAAAGCACAGCAGCATGATTGCATAGGCCAGCGCTATGCCCTTCGCCTTGCTGAGAAATCGCTCGTACCGCATGAAGATCAGGTAGAGGCAGGTACTGAACACCATCATCAGCAAATGGCTGCTGACCCAGAACCACAGTATTTCGCTAAAGCTGCGTTGGGTAGTTCCGTACTTGACCAGGTCACCATAATTGCCGAGTGCACCAATGGCGCACAAACTGGTCCATACCAGGATATTGCTCAGCAAAAGCTTGAGCAAGCTGATCGCCGTGAGAGGGTGAGCCTGGTTCAGGGCGGGAGTATCTGGGCGGGCATTTTCCATGGCAGCAGTATAGCAGTCTGTATGAGCTTATTTGCCTGTACACAAAGGCAGCAGCGACAGGGTTTCGGGGTTTCGTCACAAGCTTTGCCAAGACAGTTTATCGCTGCCAGATAATCAATTTCTGCTTTAAATTGACAAGGCAAAGGGAAGCACATGGATGTGAAACTCAAAGTGAATGGACAGGTACGCACATGCCGGGCGGATGGCGATACTCCCCTGCTCTGGATACTGCGTGAAGACCTGGGCCTGACAGGCACCAAGTTTGGCTGCGGTGCCGGCCTGTGTGGTGCCTGTACCGTACATCTGGATGGTCAGGCGCTACGCAGTTGCCTTGTGCCAGTAGAAGGCCTGAATGGGCGCAACATCACGACGATAGAAGGCCTGTCGCCCGACCGCAGCCATGTCCTGCAGCAAGCCTGGATAGAGCATCAGGTACCGCAATGTGGTTATTGCCAGTCAGGCATGCTGATGGCGGCTGCTGCCTTGTTGAAAACCACACCACATCCCAGCGACAAGCAAATCGATGCTGTCATGACCAATTTGTGCCGTTGCGGTACTTATCCGCGTGTCAGGGCGGCCATACATACTGCTGCTGCCAGGCTCAAGCCATTGCCAGGCAAGAAAGGGGTAAAAGCATGACTACTCTGGCTTCGCCTGCGCGCAGGAATTTTCTTAAATCTTCCCTGGTGGCCGGTGCATGGGTGCTGGGCAGCAGCACCATACCCATGCTTGATAGCCTGGCAGCAGATGAAGCAAGCAAGACAGTCTCACCCTCTGATTCACCCTTTGATTTCTGGCTCAGCATGGACGGCACAGGTGTGGTCACTGCTTACACGACGGTCACCAATCTGGGACAGGGCACACATGCGGCGATTGCCCAGATCGTGGCAGAAGAACTGGAGATGCCCATCGCAAATGTACGCATACAACATGCACCCGTCGTCAAGCAATTCCACAGGGAATGGCCGCCCGGCATCACGACTTTTGCCAGCGCCGGTTTTAATTCTGCATTGGAAACGATAGCACCAGCCTGTGCAGCAGCAAGGCAAATGTTGTTGCAGGCGGCAGCCTTGCAATGGCAGGTCGATGTTAAAGATTGCACCGCAGGCAATGCGCAGGTGGCTCATGCTGCCACAGGCCGCAGCTTGCCCTATACCGCCTTGATCAAGGCAGCGGCAGCGCTGACACCGCCAGAAAAACCGGTGATCAGATCACCCAAAGACTGGAAGGTGCTGGGGCAGTCAGCACCACGCCCCGACATCCCGGCGCGGGTAGATGGCAGTGCCGTGTTTGGTATCGATGTGCAAAGGCCGGGCATGCTGATGGCAGTTGTCCTGCATGCGCCGCGTTTTGGCAGCAGCTTGCAAAGCGTGGATGATAGCCCTGCACTGGCTGTAAAAGGCGTACGCAAGGTCGTGCATCTGCCGAATGCTGTGGCAGTGGTGGCCGATCGTTACTGGATAGCCCACAAGGCTGTGCAATTGCTCAAGCCTGTATGGCAGGATGGTGCGCATGCCAGCATCAACACCGCAGAGATGCGCACCAGCTTGCTGAGGGCAGTTGCTGCTGGCGATGGCAAGCTCTTCCCTCGCCCAAAAAAACAAAAAGAAGGCGCTGCGGAGACAGCGATGAAAGAGGCAGGTAGCATTATCGACACCAGCTTTGATGTGCCCTTCCTGGCCCATGCAACGATGGAACCCCTGAATGCCACTGTTGAAGTGACTGCTGCAGGTGCACAAGTCTGGCTATCCACCCAAAGCCAGACGGACACACAAAATGGCGTCGCCAAGGCACTGGGTTTTCAGCCTGAGCAAGTACAGATACATACCCAGCATGTAGGCGGCGGATTTGGCCGCAGGCTGGAACATGATTTTGCTATCGAGGCCGCCTTGATCGCCAAAGCCGCCGGTGCCACCGTAAAAACCATCTGGTCGCGTGAGAACGATATGCGGGCTGGTTATTACCGCCCCATCACCGCTGCCCGCGTGCAACTGGCGCTGGATAAAGATTATCTGCCCACGGTTTTACGGCTTGATACTGCAGGCCCCTCACTACTCGAATATACGCGGGTCACGAATAGTCCGGCCAGGGATGGTCTTGACTGGACCTATATCATGGGCTGGTTCGGCAGCACTTATAAATTCCCTTTATTCGATACCCGCTGGACACGTGTTGATTTTGGTGTCCCCTGTTCTTACTGGCGCTCGGTAGGCAATTCGCAAAACTGTTTTTTTCTTGAACATACGCTTGAACAGGCTGCACGCAAGGCGGGCATGGACAGCCTGGAATACCGTCGTCGTCTGTTGCAGCACAATCCCAAGGCCCTTGCCTTTGTGAATGCGCTGGCAGAACGCGCAGGCTGGAGCAAGCCCTTGCCCAAGGGGCATTATCGTGGTTTTGCCATGAACGGCAATAGCTTCCTGTTCAGTGCGCATATTGTTGAAATTGCGATCAGCAAACCCGGACAATTCCGTCTGGTTAAAATTACCGCTGGTATCAACCCGGGAGTTGTCGCCAATCCCAAAGCAGTTGAGGCGCAGATGATGGGTGGCACCTTGTTTGGTCTATCTGCTGCCCTGTTTGGCGAAATCAGTTTCAAGGATGGTCAGGTGGAACAGGGCAATTTTGATAGCTATCGTCTGGTCACGCTGGCACAGACACCCGTACTGGACGTCATGGTCATGAGTACCGGTGACAGGCCGGAAGGCGTGGGCGAAGAAGGCCCGCCATCGATAGGCCCGGCTATTGCCAATGCCTTGCTGGCAGCCAGTGGCAAGCCTGTGACCCGCCTGCCTTTGACGCAGGCAGGATGGATGCTGGTGGCGTAAAAATATTTGCTGCAGCTCGTTGTGACTACTGGTATCGTGCAATTCTCAAATTTGAATTCACACTATTCCAGGAGATAAAGATGACGATAGCAAACTGGTGCGTATTGGCAGCCTGCCTGTTACCGATAGTGTCAGTCGGCCTGGCCAAGGGGGGCTCGGCGAAAGTGCCACGTGAACAAGGCAGGTATGACAATGATAATCCCAGGGAGTGGGCCAAAAACCTGAGTGGCTGGCGGCAGCGTGCCAATGCAGCCCAGCAAAACGGCTTTGAAGCCCTGCCGCTGTTTATTGCTGCGGTTGTTCTTGCACAGCAAGCCCATGCTGATCAGGCGCGCATAGACCAGCTGGCGGTCTTGTTCATCGCCATCCGCATCGTCTATATCATGGCCTATCTGATGAACCAGGGAACCCTGCGCACCCTGGTGTGGGCAGGCGGAATGGGAACCAGCATCGCCATCTTGTTGATGGCTTAGACTTAGGTTTTGATCATGACCAGGATATGGGCGGGTACATCTTCGCCCCTGTCCTGACGTGCAATTTCCTGGCTGGATTCGACGATTTTGAATCCATGTGTATGCGCCAGCCGTTGCAGGTAGGTATAGCTATGGGCATAGCGCTGGGATGAGCGCAAAATGTAGTCTGTGTTTTCGTCTGTTTTTTCAACTGAGGCTTCCACTGAAAATCCCAGCACTGCGCCAGCCTGCATGACACGGCTGGCCGCAGCAAATACGGTATCGAGTGCACCGATATAGACAAACACATCGGCAGCCATGATGAGGTCAAAATCCTGGTCTTGTACTTGCAACCAGTCGCTGATTTCTGCACAGTGCAGTTCATCATACAAGCCTGTCTTTCTGGCCTGGCCCAGCATTTTTTCTGACAAGTCTATGCCTGTCAATTTGCAGGCTGTTGGCCGCAGATAAGTGCCACACAAACCTGTGCCACAACCAAGGTCCAGATAATTGCCAGGCCCGGCTTTAACATGTTTGCTCAATGCCTTGCCGAGCAAAGCGGGGATTTGATAATGCAAGACTTTCAGCAAATGCTCATCAAAATGCGTAGCGTACTGATCAAACAAATCTGCGATGTAGGCGGGTGGTGACATTGCGGGTGCATCCATCACGCCCAATGCTGCCAGCGCATAATTGATGTGTGCCAGCTCTGTCTCATCTTTGCAGTGTTTTGCTGCTGTCTGATAGGCCGCGATGGCAGCAGCGTCTTGCCCCATCTGGCGTAAAGTATTGCCGTATTGCAGATGCGCCTTGACGTAATTCGGTTTGAGTTTTATTGCCTGTTCAAAACTGTCTGCAGCGGCTGCTAACCGCTGTATTTTTTGCAGGCAGATACCCCGGTTGCACAGGGCTTGAGTATGCTCAGGCTGCAAATGCAAGACAACGTCATACCCTGCGATGGCATCTTCTTCCAGCCGCAAACACTGCAGGCTGAAAGCGCGGGCAAAATGGATGGCTGCATCTTGCGGTTTTAATGTCAGGGCTTCATCAAAGTCTTGCAAGGCTTGCTGGTGCTCGTCCATTTCCTGCAGCGCGATACCACGGTTTAATAAAGCTTCTGTATAGCGGGGATTCAGGCGCAGGGCCTTGTCATAATTATGCAGGGCAGCTACCAGTTTGCCCATGCTGCGCAGCGTATTGCCACGGTTATTCCAGGCCATGGCGTAGTCTGGCTTCAATTGCAGCGCCCGGTCATAACTGAGCAAAGCTTCTTCTGGCAAGCCCAGGTCTTGCAAGGCAGCACCCAGGTTGCCGTGCGCAATCGCCTGCTGTGCATCGATAGCAATCGCCTCGCGCAGACGTGTCACTGCCAGCCTGGCATCGCCACGTTGTTTTGCTATGACGCCCAGCAGTTGCAAGGCATCAAAATGCTCAGGCTGGTTTTGTAAAACCTGCAGGTAGAGTGCTTCTGCTGCATCCAGCCTGCCTTGCTGGTGCAGTGCGACTGCCTGCTGCAATATTGCGCTGATTTGTTTGCTCATTCTACTGTTCAATTTCCTGTACTATCTGGACTATCTTATCAAGGACTAATGCTATGGATGAACAGGAATTGTTGGCGCTGTTATGGAGCCTGTTGCCTTCCCGCGCCTACCTGATTGCCGCCTTTGTTTTTGGCTTGCTCGGTATGGCCGCGTTTTACTATGGCAGGAAAAAAACCAACAAGCGTGTCACATGGCTGTCTGTGGGACTGATGTTTTATCCCTATGTCATCGGCAGCGACATACGCTTGCTATACGGCGTAGGCATCGCTTTTTGCATCGCCATCGCCGTCAGTATTTATTATCCTCAGGAGCCTAAAACCTAGTCCAGGATTTTTTCCATCTCTTCAAACTGCAGGTTTTCTACCAGCATCTGTTCCTTGCCATTATCAGATGGGAAGGGCTTGAAGCGACCTGTGCGTACATAGCCACGGCGCTCGTAGTAAGCAATCAGTTCTTCCCTGACGCTGATGACGGTCATCCATATCTTGTTGATGCCCCATAATTTTTGCGCATGCTTTTCAGCAGTCTGCATGAAGTGTTTGCCTATGCCATTACCCTGTAGCACAGGGCGCACCACAAACATGCCCAGATAGGCGGCACCTTCGGTTTTTTCCAGATTCACGCAACCTATGATGTCTTCACCTTGCAAACACAGCAGGATCACGGAATCGGGATTGGCGATGAGGTCGCGCACTTCAGGCGGGAATATGCGCGAGCCCTGTAACAAATCGGCTTCCGTAGTCCATCCCGCGCGGCTGCTGTCGCCACGGTAGGCACTGTTCACCAGTGCCGCGATAGTGTCGGCGTCGGCATCAACGGCGGGGCGGAAATAGATGTCTGCGGTATTGCTGTTGGTGTTTGCTGCGGCGTTTGCTGTCATGGCTGTCTATGTAAGATGAATTCTGGCTGGCGATGGGCTGAAATAATAACATGTGTTTCTTGCGCCAGAATCTGGCTTTGCGCATGCCAGGCAGCGTGTTAACATGTCAATAGCAATAGAAAATTTTATCTCTTTATTAATTCCCCTATATTAAATCCCTGAGCTGGCAATGAAAACTTCTGCTACCAAGGCTGTCCTGTTTGTCTGCATGGGCAATATTTGCCGTTCACCCAGTGCCGAGGGCGTATTCCGCGCCCACGCCGGGGCAGCAGGGCTGGATTTGCATATCGATTCTGCCGGTACCCATGCCTATCACATAGGTGAGGCACCTGATCCGCGCTCGCAACAATTTGCAGCTCGGCGTGGCATAGACTTGTCGCAACAAAGGGCGCGTAAACTCACTGCAGATGATTTTGAGAAATTCGACCTGTTGCTGGCCATGGACAAGGAGAATCTGGCACGCATGAAAGCTGCCTGCCCACTACAATATCTGCACAAGCTCAAACTCATGATGGATTATGCCAGCCAAAGTGACAGCGAAATCGTGCCTGACCCCTACTATGGCGGGCCGGATGGCTTTGACCTGGTGCTGGATTATATCGAGGATGCCAGCGCTGGCCTCATACGCACCATACAACAGGAAGCTGACCGGAGGGACGCATGATGCAGGACCAGGAACTGGAATTTGCCAGGAGTGCGATACGCAGTTACCTGCAGACACGGCCAGCCAGCGCCGATACCGCCGAAGGCATACATCAGTTCTGGATACGTTGGCCAGATGTGGCACCGCCTTTGTCCCTGGTATTGACAGTACTGGAAGGCATGCGCGATACCGGTGAAGTTGAGAGTATCAATGTCGGTGGTCGTACCATCTGGCGTGCTGCACGCTGAAGCGTATGTCCATGTCAGCACGCACAACGTTTTTTTTGCTACCAGTTTTTCTGGTGACTCCTCTCTGCATTGCAGAGCCCATACAGGCACGCAATGAGCCCGTAAAAATCGAAACTGTCAAAGGTGTGTCATCCAACACCTTGCTGGCGACCAATACCAGCCGTATGCCAGTGACAGTGACGCTGCAGCTCAGCAACTTCAGCAACCTGACTTCGAGTAAGCCCTGGCCGATACAGGCACAAATGGCGGGCGGCCAGACCATGGAACTGGTAGAGATCGCCGCCGCCAACAGGCAATTTGGCTATACCATGGATTACAGTAGCCATATAGTGCAGGGCGACCCCAGTGCCAAACACGATGCCAGCATCAGTTATCAGATTCCTTTTGTTGCCCCACAAGGTTTCCAGGTTTTGCAGGCTGCCGACGGCCCGCAGTTTACCCATCATACGGTTGCTACCCGCTATGCGGTTGATATCGATATGCCTATCGGCACGACCGTCGTGGCAGCGCGTGCCGGGCAAGTCGTGGAAGTGGTCAGCCAGTTCGCCGATGATGGCAGGGTAGAGCAAGCTTATATCGACAGGGCCAATTATGTGCGCATCCTGCATGACGATGGCAGTTGGGCAGACTATTTCCATCTCATGCAACACTCTGCTCAAGTGCAAGCGGGTATGCGTGTCGAGGCCGGGCAGGTACTCGCTCTGTCCGGCAATAGTGGTTATTCTTCAACACCGCATCTGCATTTTCATGTGCAGATCAATCAGGCTGGTACCATCATTTCCCTGCCATTTCGCTTCCGCAATGCGCATGACGGCGTGTTTGTGCCGCGCTATCAAAGCTGGTTGATACCTGATACTCGCGCAGTGAACGCCAGCAAGACCAAAGCCGGGAAGACCCTGCGCGAATGCCTGCCCAGTGGCAAGGCTGTAGACGACACCGTTATACGCTGCCTGTCAGCCTCTTGACTTCAGTCCGGGTTAAGTTCTGGTCTTCTTATCAGCATCGCTTCATGCTTAAATAGTTGCTTAAAAAGCATAAAAATATTTTCACTTTTCTCCCTTGACATTTTATGTCGTGCGCCTAAAATGCGACATAATATGTCTCGTATCCTTTTTTTGTAATTGCTGAAAGAACTGAGGGAGTTGTATGGAAGAGCTGATGAAGCGTCTGGCAGGTATAGAAAATATACTGTCCCGGCGCATGGGTCTGGCGGATGTCAGTGCCAGCTTATTGCCTGTGACGGAGCCTGAAGGTGTGCCGGTCATGCGCATCAGCATAGAAAGCCAGGCCGAACTACCGGTTTTTGTCACCGTATCCCCCAGTCAGGTACTCTGCATCTGTTATCTGTGGACAGAAGAGGAAATCAGGCCAGAGCGCCGCGCAGAAATGCTGGAAGCCATGATGGATTTGAATATCTCTATCCCCCTTTCCAATTTTGGGCGTATAGGACAGCACTATGTCATTTATGGGTCGCTGGCACATGATGCGTCAGTGGAAGACATCGCCATCGATGTCGCCATGGTGGCTGACAATGCGATTGAAGCTTTAGATGTATTCACTGAATATCTGAAATAAGGGGACTACCATGGCTGTCTTTTCTAAAATTCTGACTATGCTCAGAGGCAATTTGCGTGAAATCGGGCAAAGCGTGGTTGACCAGAATGCCAGTAGCATTTATGAGCAAGAGATAGTCGAAGCGAAAGCGCATGTCGCCAGGGCCAAGCAAAACCTGACTGCCGTAATGGCAAAAGAAATGCAGGCAGCGCGAGAAATTGAAAGCCTGCAGGCAGAGCTGGCACGCTATGAAGAGCTGGCTTTGCAGGCCATGCAAAAAAATGAGCTGGTGCTGGCTGAAGAAGTCGCAGGCAAGCTCGCCCATCTCGAAATTGCGATTACTGAACAAAATGCCTCACGTAATGAATTCGCAGAAAACATCAATAAGCTCAAGGACATGATACGCAATGCCGAAACCAGCTTGCGTGAACATGTGCGCCAGCTCGCCATGGCGAAAACCACCGAGAGCGTATATCAGGCGACTGCCACTATTTCCCAGACCATGGGTGCCAGTGGTTCAAAACTCATGAGCGCCAAAGAATCGCTGGAACGTATCAAGCAGCGCCATCAGGACATGGCAGACCAGATGCATGCAGCAGATGTACTGGAAAATGAATTGGGCGGTAAAGCACTTGACCAGAAACTGGCGGCTGCGGGCATAGGGCAGGTACCTGACCAGAAAGCTTTGGTTCTGGCCAGGTTGCAGGCGAAATTCAGTGCACGGCAAGTGGCAATGATGAAGCCAGCGACCAGCGATGGCCAATGATGGCGCCAATTAAATAAGACAGATGCCTGAGAATCACATGGTCAAAACATCGTCAAGCTGGACTAGTTCTGACGCTGCCCTGCGTGCGGTGCAGGTGGCGTTTGATGTTGAAAAACAGGTTATAGAAGCTGTGCGCCGCGCCGCCTTCGACAACCAGTTATCACCTTCAGACCAGATACGCCTGATACTGGGTTTGCCCTATAACAGCAAGCCTGTCAGGCCGCGTCTGACGGTCACTTTGAGTGATGCTGACTACGTCATGCTGGCGGAGCGCTTCGGCATAGATCTGGAAGACAAGCGCGCGATCAAAGAGCGCCTGAATCAGGAGTTGATCAATTTTACAAAAAAATAATCCTGACATGATGGAGCCTGTTACGATCACCCCGGTGCTTACTTAAGAACTGGCCGATGCGGCTTATATCAACAAAAATAACAGACAGGGAAAATTCATGAATATCTGGCAGTTGCTGAGCAGCTTTCCAACCTCAATACCCAGTGTGCTGATGGGTGTACTTGTAGTGTACTGGCTGCTCTCCATCTTCGGCCTGGTTGATTTTGGTCATCACCTCGATGCTGGTGGTGGCCATGACCTGCACCTTGGTCACCATGATCTTGGCCATCATGATGTTCATGCAGATGGTGACAGTGCCGACCTGCATACCGTGGCGGGATATCTGGTAGCAATGGGGCTGGGTGGCGTACCTTTTTCCATCGTCGCGACCCTCATCATTTTCTTTACCTGGCTATTCACGGCACTGGCACATCAATATTTGCTGGCCCTGGTGCCAACGGCTGCGCTGCAATTAGTCGCGGGTAGTGGCACGCTGCTGGCCGCCATGGCCTTGTCCATTCCTATTTCTGCCAGACTCATCAAACCCATGCGCAGTTTGTTTGTGCGTCATTATGCCAGGGACAACCATAGTCTGATTGGTCATAGCTGCCGCATCGTGACAGAAAGCGTGGATGAGAAATTTGGCCGCGCAGAAATCGAAGATCATGGTGTCGCCATCAATATCCGGGTATGGGCAGCCAGCCCCAATAGCTTGAAAAAGAATTCAGTCGCAGTCGTGCTTGCTTATAACGACGGCAATCAGCAGTACGAAGTAAGTGCTCTTACCGAGCAGATTTAATTTTAAATTTACCAAAAGACAAACAAAGGAATTTCATGGACATCATGCTGCTCGCAATTGGCTTCGGCGTTATTGTGTTACTCGGTGCACTGGCGATGTTCGCCAAGTTCTACCACAAGGTGGAACAGGGCCATGCGATGATTATCAATACTCTCAGGGCAGAGCCGGATGTCACTTTCACTGGTGGCATTGTTTATCCCATCATCCATAAAAAAGAACTCATGGAGATTTCTCTGAAGACCATAGAAATCGCCAGGATGGGTAAGGATGGCTTGATCTGCATGGATAATATCCGTGCCGACATCAAGGTCACTTTTTTTATCCGCGTCAACAAGACCGCGCAGGACGTGTTGAAGGTCGCACAAGCGGTAGGCTGCGCACGTGCCTCGCACCAGGACACGCTGGAAAGCCTGTTCGCCGCCAAGTTTGCAGAAGCACTCAAGACCGTTGGCAAGTCCATGGACTTTGTTGATCTGTATCAGGCGCGCAATCGCTTCCGTGATGAAATCATTCGCCAGATTGGTGATGACCTGTCTGGCTATGTGCTCGAAGATGCGGCGATTGATTATATCGAGCAAACATCGCTGGATAAAATGGATGCCCACAATATCCTCGATGCCCAGGGTATCAAAAAAATCACTGAGCTGACCGCGATAGAAAGTATACGCACCAATGAATTGAAGCGTGATGAAGAAATGCGCATCAAGAAAAAGAACGTGGAAACCCGCGAAGCCATACTCGAACTTGAACGCCAGCAATCTGATGCTGAATCACGTCAGGGGCGTGAAATAGGATCGGTACGTGCGCGTGAGCAGGCCGAGACCCAGAAAGTCCAGGCTGAAGAACATGCCAAATCTGAATTGGCACGTTTGCAATCTGAACAGATCGTACTGGTGCAGCAAGAAAATACCATGCGTGAAAAAGAAGTGGCAGAAAACAATCGCAAGCGTGCAGTTGCGATTGAAGAAGAGCGTGTGACAAGGGCCCGTCAACTGGAAATCGTCGACAGGGAAAGAGAAGTCGCGCTGCAATCCATAGAAAAAGAAAAAGCCATAGAAATCCAGAAGAAAGCGATTGCCGACGTTATCCGTGAACGCATCGTGGTGGAACGCACAGTCGCCGAACAGGAAGAGGCCATCAAGGAAGTACGTGTAGTCGCAGAAGCTGACCGTCAGAAGAAGAGTGTGGTAATCACTGCAGAAGCCAGTGCCGAAGAAAAAATGGTGCTGACTGTCAAAGCAGCAGAAGCAGAAGAGCGCTCCGCCAAACACAGGGCAGCACAAGATCTGACACTGGCCGATGCAGCATTGAAAGTTGCAGAGAAAGCAGCCGAATCCAAAAAACGCGAAGCCGAAGGCCGTGAAGCAGAACTGGCCGCACCTGGCCTGGCCGACGCCAAAGTCAGGATCGCTGCCTCTGAAGCCATCCTGAAGCAGGGTGCAGCACAGGCAGAATCAACCCGCATGCAAATGGAAGCGGAAGCCAAGGGCAAAGAGCAACTGGGACGTGCAGAAGCCAATGTACGCATTGCCGGTGCCGAAGCAACTGCCAAACAGGGTGCAGCAGACGCAGAATCCCTGCGCTTGCATATGCAGGCTGAAGCTCAGGGCCATGAGCAAATGGGCTTGGCTGCGGCAAACGTCAAAACGGCAGATGCCAGCGCAACAGTCACCCATGGTGATGCGGAAGCCCACGTCATACAAACCCGCTTTGAAGCAGAGTCCAAAGGCCTGCGTCAGAAATTTGAAGCCATGGCCGCCATGAGTGATGAAACCCGCGCTCATGAAGAATTCCGTATGCAACTGGAAATCTCCAACCAGCAAATCATGAAAGGTCTGGACGCGCAGACACATATTGCCAAAGACCAGGCTGACGTACTCGGCAAGGCGCTGCAAAATGCCAATATTGATATCGTTGGTGGCGAGGGCGATTACTTCGACCGCTTCGTCAATGCCCTGGCGATAGGCAAAGGTATAGACGGTACGATACAGAAGAGTAAAACCCTGCAGGTTGGCTTGAAAAATCACCTGAGTGGCGAACGCGACATGGTGCATGATTTGCGTGATCTGGTAGGTGCATTGGGTGGTTCATCTGCTGAATTGCAAAACCTGTCCTTGTCTGCTTTCCTGACCAGAGTGAATACACAGGGTACGGCGCAACAGAGAAGTGCACTGCACACGCTGATCAACAGTCTGGGCAAGGGCGCAGAGGGTGCAGAGAAAGTTTTGCCATAAGAAAATTTGCATGACTTTATTCCCGGAGAAAGGTGCAGGCTTGCACTTTTCTTCGCGTCAATGCAGTTGCTGATGACTGCCTGATATGCAAACGAAAAAACAAACGGAAAACCCAGCAATGAACGCAATGCCTGAGCACGCCGCACCCAGCAATACACAAAGTAGTACAAGCAGCAATGCTTCAGTTGATGAATCAAATCAGCAAGTTGCTGCTGGTGAGCATTCCGGCAGTTTTGATTTGCTGCGTCAGCGGCTTAATAATCAAGGCAAGCTGATATCCGACAAGGCGGCGTTGCTCAATAGTGCCAGGCTGGAAGAGTTTGGCCGTGACGAGATGAGCCTGCTGGCACGCACGCGTGCGCGCACTGAAAATAATTGCGTATCGCGCGACCTGGTCCTGGTTGGCGACATCCTGGTGCTGGGTTACAACGTCTTCATCGGCCTGCGGCAAGAGACCCGGGTTGAAGATGTGTTTGCCCTGTATCGCCTGGATAATAGCAGCGGGCAGCATGAGCTGGAACCGGTGAAGCTGGAGGATACCTTCCTCAGCGATACGCGCTTCCTGAATGAGTTCAGGGAACTCTACAGCTATTATAAAAATGCCCAACTGGTGCAACTGCGTGTGCACCTGGGAAAATTGCTGGCTGCCTTCAAGATCGGCGAACGCATGTCGGATATTCGCGTGTTTCGCTGGCAGATAAAAGATGATGGCACCGTCAGCTATATCGATAACCGGGGTGAAAGAGATATTGCCCTGCCACCCGCCCATGATTTTGAATGGCTGTCGGCCACCCGTGAACAGCATGTCATAGGCAAGCATTCCCATGTCAATATTCTTGATACCCTGTTTGTCGAATCCATAGGCGGCGACCTCACCGTCAAGATAGAAAATAATACTGACACAGGCCTGGGTATCTACGCCGAACCGGCGGAAGATGCCAACCAGTCCTTGAATGATGCGGAGATCGCCTACGCAGCAGTAGGTGAGTTGATACTGTTGCGGGTAAAGCCTTACCGCGAAACCCAGAGCCGTTATCTGGTGTATGTGCGCCGCACCCAGCAAGTGCTAAGAGTGGATGCGATAGGCAGGTCTTGCGTGCAATTGCCAGAAGACCACGGCATCGTTTTTCCTGGTGGTTACATACTGCAAAGCGGCGAACATCGCCTGTTCAGTGACTTGCCGACAGACTTGCAATTCAAGCGCCGTGTCCTGTCACCCAATGGTGAAGATGTCTTGTACGTGTTTTATGGCGTTGAACCGGGCATTTATGTCTTGCTGACCTATAACCTCATCAACAAATCACTGGAACAGCCCCTGCTGGCGCAAGGTTATGCCCGCTATGGCGACGGGCGCATGATGTTGTTTACTGCCGAGAGCGACGAGCCTACCCGCAACCATGCGATGCAATTATGGCAGACGCCTTTCCTCAGCGAGGATCATGCCGCCAGGCAGGCCCCGCGTCAAAGTTTCTTTGGCAAGATAGGTAACCGCGAGCTGGTACGCGGTTTGTCTGAACTGTATTCGCTGGCCAAGTCAGTGCGTGAACAGGACGGTAGCAGCAATGCGAAACTGCCCAGTCGCTTTGTCTATGAAGCAATCGCCAAACAAGCACGGCATCTGATCGATGCCTATTATTGGCTGAGTGCAGAACAAGCCCGGGAAATCGGCAAGGATGTACAGAGCCTGATAGAAGTGGCACGCGCCACCCTGGATGAGTTTGACAAGGTAGCGGCCATACAAAGCCAGGCCAGAAAAACCTTGCAGCAAACGGAGTTTGCCCAAAAGCAGTTGCTGACAGAAACCGCCAGCCGCTTATGGCATGCGCCCGGTGATTTCATCACCGCGCTGGACCAGATACGCTTGCTGCGCGGGCAATTGACCGGGCTCAAAGAGCAGCGTTATATGGATGTGGCGCGCCTGCATGCACTTGACGATGAACTGGCAACTGAAGAAAAACGGGTAGCAGAGCGCACCGTGCAATTCTTGTCACGCGACGATGCCTTTGTAAAAATCCATGAAGAAGTTGCCAAATTCAGCAGCCAACTGGGCAGCCTGCAAACCACGGCAGAACTGGCACCCGTCTACGAAGCTTTGGACAAGCACGCGCACAATCTCGATGGCTTGACAGAATTGCTGGGGACACTGGCGGTTGGGGACGCCAGTTTGCGCACCAGGATACTGGATACGATATCCGGTATCTATGCTGAACTGAATAAACTGCGGGCAGAGGCACGCTTGCGTCGCAAGCAGTTGTCACAGGGTGAATCTGCTGCCGAATTTGCGGCGCAATTAAAGCTGTTTGCTCAATCGGTAGACAGCGCGCTGGAGCAGGCCGCTACGCCTGAACGTTGTGATGAATTGCTAACCCGTTTGCTGGCGCAACTGGAAGAACTGGAAGGTCGTTTTGCCGAACAGGATGAATATCTGACAGAAATCGCTCACAAACGCGAATCGGTATACGAAACTTTTGAAGGCAAGAAACAAATCCTGAACGATGCCCGTTCACGCCGCGCCCAGGCCATCATGGAGGCAGCACGCCGTATTTTGGCCGGCATCCCCAAGCGCCTGACGCAGTTCCAGGAGCAGGCGCAAATGGAGGCTTATTTTGCCTCTGATTCCCTGCTCAATAAACTCAGGGCGAGCATAGAAGAATTGCGCAAGCTGGGTAATCAGGTTGCGGCTGATGATTTGGCAGGGCAACTCAAGAGCATACGTGAACAAGCCCAGCGTTCCTTGCGTGACCGCAGTGAGCTGGTGACTGGCAATACCATACGCCTGGGCCGCCATGCATTTACCGTCAACCAGCAATTGCTGGACCTGACCATTATCGCCAGACAAGACAAGCTGTCTTACCACATCAGCGGCACAGATTATTTCTGTGCGGTTGAAGATGCGCGCATTGAAGCATTGCGACCTTATTGGGGGCTGGAGATACTGTCAGAATCCCCGCAAGTTTATCGCGCCGAATACCTTGCTTATCAAATCATGGAGAGTTCCCGTGCAGAGGCAGGCAATGGCAAATGGCAAGAATTGCTGGAGGCTGCCGTACAGACTGATACCGCAATACTTGATACCCTGGTGCGGCGCTTTGCTGCAGCACGTTTTCAGGAAGGCTATCAAAAAGGTGTGCATGATCAGGATGCCAGCGCTATCCTGCGCAATCTGGTGCCCATGGTGGAGAATGCCGGGCTATTGCGCTACAAGCCGCTGGCAAGGGCAGTCGCTGTGCTGTACTGGCAACATCTGAGCATCACCCCCAGCCTGCAAGTGGCAGCGCAGACTTTGAAGCATCAGGCTGAGCAGGCTGAACTGATGAGCAAGCAATTTGGCAATGGCCGCCTGTTACGCCAGCTCGCCGTTGAACAACAGCAAGCCCTGCAAAAATATCTGCAACAACAGCATCTGGATTTCAGTCACTGCATGGAAGCAGACACAGAATCCATGTCCATGTTAATGGAAGAAGCAGCCAGCTATTTGCTCGATGAACTAGGTCAGGATGCTGGTGGCGTTAAACGCGCAACAGCACATGAATGGATATGCAGCCGCGCTGCTAATGACATCATGCAGGGTATATTGCAGCATCTGACCAGAAATGCCATCCCCTGCCGTGGCAAGAGCAAACCCTGGCTTTGCATGCACGCTGGCAACTCGCCAGTGAATGGGTGCATGGCTATATCACGCACCAGCAACTGGACCAGAATCTCCTGCCAGAAGTTAGCGCTGCCTTGCTGTGTAACTTGCCGCGCCGCATACATTCAGCAGATTTGCAGGCGCAGGTTAGCGGTATGCTGGGTGAACATGTGCTTGTCACTACGCCAGCAGATGCGCAAGACAAGGGCCCGGTCTTGAATCTGCAGCTCAATGACTTCATGCGCAGGCTCTCTCACCATGTCAAACTCATCGTTCCTGCCTATCAGGAATTGCAAACCCTGCGCCTGCAACTGGTACAGGAAGAAAAAACCCGTTTGCATCTTGAGCAATTCCAGGCCAAGCCTTTGTCCAGCTTTGTGCGCAATCGTCTGATTGATGAAGTCTACCTGCCCATGGTGGGTGATAACCTGGCCAAACAGATAGGTGCTGCCGGCGCACAAAGACGTACTGACTCCATGGGCATGCTCTTGCTGATTTCACCACCGGGTTATGGCAAGACCACGCTGATGGAATATCTGGGTGACAGGCTGGGGATGATTTTTGTCCGTATCAATTGCCCGGTGCTGGGTCACAATGTCACTTCGCTTGATCCTGCGCAAGCCAGCAGCAGTGCCGCCCGGATGGAATTGGAGAAGCTCAATCTCGGTCTGGCCATGGGTAATAATGTGATGCTGTATCTGGATGATATCCAGCATACTCACCCTGAATTCCTGCAAAAATTCATTGCCCTGGCCGACGGTACGCGCCGCATAGAAGGTGTGTGGCGCGGTGCCAGCCAGAGTTACGACTTGCGCGGCAAGCGCTTTGCCATTGTCATGGCTGGTAACCCGTATACTGAATCGGGCGAGATGTTCAAGATTCCCGATATGCTGGCAAACCGTGCCGATATTTATAATCTGGGTGATGTGCTGAGCGGCAAGGAAGATGCCTTTGCCCTGTCATATATAGAAAATGCCCTGGTATCACACCCGGCGCTGCATTTGTTGAGTACCCGCGACCCGCAAGATACCTACCAACTGATCAGAATGGCGCAGGGCGAACCCATACCGGCCAGCGATTTGAAGCATGTCTACAGCCAGCAAGAAATTACAGAAATCTGCGCGCTTTTGCAACGCCTGTTCAAAGTGCGTGATGCCTTGCTGAAGGTGAATCAGGCTTACATCGCCTCTGCCTCACAAGATGATCATTTCCGTACCGAGCCTGCATTCAAGTTGCAAGGTAGTTACCGCAATATGAGCAAGCTGACACCAAAAATATCGGCGCTGATGCATGATGATGAACTGGATCTTTTATTGCGTGATCACTACCGCGGCGAAGCGCAGACCCTGACCGTGGGTGCAGAAGAAAATCTCTTGAAACTCGCGCATCTGCTCGGTCAGCCTCAGCCGGAAGAGCAGGCACGCTGGCAAGACTTGCTGCATGAATTTGGCCGCTTGCGCAAGCAGGGCGGTGCAGATGCCGATGGCGCCACCAAGGTCGCCAATTTGCTGGCCGATATCAGCCAGCAGATTGCCGCTCTGGGGCAGAAGGCAAGAAGTGATGTGCACATCAATATGCCCGATCAGGAAGTTTTGCAAACAACCCTGAAGCGTCTGGCTGAAAGTTATGAGCAAACCTTGCTGCCCATCATCAGCGCCATGAACCACAAGATGCGCCTTGATCATAGTATCTGGGACAATGTGCGCGAAATGTCCACCAGCCTGCATGATCTGGAAAAACATCTGATCCCTGTGCGTTACGCAGAAAAAAAGAAAAAAGAGAAAGACGCCAGGCCTGCAGAAGACAAGCCCTGAACACTTGCGTCCTGAGTGATGGAACCGATACTTGCTGTGACGAAAACCCGGCAAGCACAAATTCCGGTGTGATTGCGCTGCTATACTGCAAAGTATGGATACCAGCAGCTCTCATACTTCTTCAAGCCCTTTGCCGCAGCCTGCGCCACAGACCTGGCAGGCGGCTGGGAAGGTATTGCTGCTCAATATAATTCTCTGGAGCACCCTGAGCCTGATCGGTGCGCTGACTTCTCTTAATGATGATTTGCGCGAGGGCAATCAGGGCGATTTCTGGCTGATCTTTCAAAGCTGGGGCAGGAGCGCCATCGCATTGGCCGTTCTCGGTTATCTCCTCATGTATTGCTTCCGGCGCTGGCCGTGGCTTTATGCCCGCGCCCGAAATATTGCTGTCGGCTATGGATTGTTACTGCTGCTGGTGTTGCCGGGGCAGTTACTGTATGTAGGCAAGCTGTTTACCCTGGATGGTCCGCATGATGTGAACTGGGGGCAGATACAGGCCGAACTACAGGTTTTTGACAAGCTGGCGGCCTTGTTGCGGCTATCATCCATCAGCGCGGTGTATTTTGCCGTGGTCGCTATCAAAATCTGGCAGCAAAGCCAGCAAAGAAACCGGGCCTGGGCGCAGGAGAGGGAAGATACCCTGGCCCTGCGGCTGGAGCTGGAACAGCAAAAATCCCTGGCCCTGCGCGCGCAACTGGAACCGCATTTCATGTTCAATGCCTTGAATGCCATCAGCGCCCTGGTAATTTCTGACAACAAGGATGTTGCCCTGAGTGGCATACAGGGCCTCAGTGAACTCTTGCGCTACGCACTGGCTGCGGGCGATAAAAACTGGGTCAGGTTTGCAGAAGAACTGGCTTTTGTACAGGATTACCTGGCTCTGCAGGCCCTGCGCTATGGCGAACGCCTGCATGTCGTCATCGAGGGAGCAGATGAGCAGGTACTGGCCTGTGATTGTCCACCCTTATTATTGCAGCCGCTGATAGAAAATGCCCTCAGGCATGACCTGGATTGCCATGAAGAAGCCAGTGACATTCTGTGCAGCTTTGAATGCCGGGAGGGTAATCTGCTGATACGCATCAGTAATCCCGTACATGCCGAGGCTGCGGCCAACCCCGGCGTTGGACTGGGTTTGCGCAATACCATGGCGCGCCTGCAACTGGCCTATGGTGATGCTGCTTCCTTGCAGACAGGGATAGACGCAGGCCGTTTCCAGGTCACGATCAGCCTGCCTGTTAACACTGCTGGCAGCCTGGTATGACTATGGCTATCCGCAGCATCATTGTCGATGATGAAGAGCATGCCCGCATCACCCTGGGTTATGCTCTTGGCAAATATCCCGAATGGCAGGTGCTGACCTCGCTTAAAAGCGCAGCAGCAGCACGTGAGTTCCTCGCACAAAATACGGTTGATGTGGTGTTCCTGGATATACAAATGCCCAGGGAATCAGGACTGGAATTGGCCCGCAGTCTGGCCGCGCAGTCAAGACCACCGCTGATCATCTTTGTGACTGCTTACAATGTACATGCGATAGATGCCTTTGAGCTGCATGCACTGGATTACCTGCTCAAGCCTTTCAGCCAGGACAGATTTGCCAAAACCCTGGAGCGTGCCCGGGAAATGCTGAGCCTGACCCAGCAGCCCGCGTATGCCCAGGCTTTGGCAGCTTGCCTGGTTGCCAGCCAGCATAAGCCTGCTGAGCCAGGTAAATCAGGTGAGCCGCAGCCCGTTTATCTGCAGCAAGTCACGGTCAGGTCGGTGGGCGAGATGGAGTGCATACGGCTCGCTGACGTGCACTGGATAGGGGCGGCAGGTAATTATGTGGAACTGCACCTGGGCCCGCGTGTAGTCTTGCACAGAGTGGCACTAAGCAAGCTGGAAGAATATCTCGACCCCCGCCAGTTCATCCGGGTACACCGGGGTGTCATCGTCAGGACAGATCAGCCCGTCCATTTGCAGGTAATGGGAAACGGCGGCTATCAACTCAGCTTGCGTAGCGGTAGCGAAGTCGCCGTCAGCAAAAACTATATTGATGCTCTGCGCCAGCTCATGCTGGAGCCAGCCCTGCCCCGAATTTCAGCAAGCTCCTGAACTTATCCCTGCTTATTGGGTCTGATTCCCGGTAATTCAAGCAAGTCTGTTTGCATTTCAGTACGCCAAATCAGCATTTCATCCATAAAAAAGTGCACTTCAAAACCAAGGCGATTGAACTGGACAGGACTACAGGGAATACTCTCTCATCCAATTTCCCCACACTAATAGCGACAGGGACCATCATGTTACGTAAAACTTTACTCGTTCTTGCCATTGCCTCCGCTCTGGCAGCTTGCAGCAAAGACAAAGCTGCGGAAAAAGCAGACGCCAGTGCCAGTGCCAGCTCTAGCGCAAGTGCCGTGGCCGGCAAGGGTGGTGCAAATGATAAAAAAGACAAAGCACCCGTCAAACTCGTCATTGCGCCGGAAGACGTGATGACCGTACAAAGCAATGCGATGGCATCTGGCCCGGTCGTGACAGGCTCAATACAGCCAGAGCGCAAGGCTGACCTGCGCGCTGAGGTGGGGGCGGTGGTCTTGCAGGTACTGAAAGAAAACGGTGACGTCGTCAAGCGCGGCGATATCCTCGTCAAGCTTGATGAAACCTCTATCCGCGACAACCTCAATTCTGCCGAAGATGCAGCCCGTAATGCTGCGCTGGCACTGGATCAGTCCGACCGTGCCCTGCAAAGGCTCAAAACCCTGCGTGCGTCCGGCATGACTTCCCTGCAGGCACTGGATGATGCAGAAGTACGCCGTAACAGTGCCCAGAGTGAGCTGTCGGCAGCCAAAGCCCGCGCCGTGACGGCACGCCAGCAATTGCAGCGCACTGTCGTGCGTGCACCATTTGATGGCGTTGTCAGCGAACGCAAGGTATCGGCAGGCGATACTGCAGCCATAGGCAAGGAACTGGTCAAGGTCATCGACCCGACCAGCATGCGCTTTGCCGGTCGCGTATCGACCGACAAGATTGCCATGGTCAAGGTCGGCCAGCCGGTAGGTTTCCGTATCAATGGCTATGCCGGGCAAGAGTTCCGTGGCAAGGTCACCCGGGTTGATCCGGCAGCGAATGATGTTACCCGTCAGGTTGAAGTGCTGGTGGCCTTTGCCGACAGCAAGCAACCCAGCGTGTCTGGCCTGTATGCCGAAGGCAATATAGAAGCAGCAACCGTCAGCGCCCTGATGTTGCCTGAAGCTGCCGTCGTCAAATCTGGCGACAAGGCCTATGCCTGGAAAGTGGCTGGCAAGACCCTCAGCAAGGTTGATCTGCAAATTGGCAAGCGCGACCAGCGCACCGGCAATTATGAAGTCCGCAGCGGCCTCGCCGCAGGTGATGTCGTCATGCGCAGCCCCAGCTCCAGTTTCAAGGATGGCCAGAACATAGAATTGGCTGCACCCAAAGTGGCAGTGGCTGACGCGACCCCAGCACAAGGGAAATAATCATGTTCTTATCTGACTTCAGTATCAAAAAGCCGACGGCGACCATCGTCCTGATCGTCGCCCTCATGGCTTTGGGTTTGCTGGCTCTCAGCAAGCTCAGGGTGAACCAGAACCCTGACGTCGAAGTACCTGGCTTGTCAGTCGTGATTGCCTATCCTGGCGCTTCGCCGGATACGGTAGAGCGCGAAGTCATCAACCGCCTGGAAAAATCCCTGCAAGCTGTAGCCGGTGTCGAAGAAGTCTGGGCCACGGCGTCAGAAAACAATGGCCGCTTCGACATGCGTTTCAGCTTCAAGAAAAACATGATCGAGGCTTCGGATGAAGTCCGCAATGTCATTTCTGGCCTGCGCTATAAGATGCCGACAGAAATGCGCGAACCCATGATACGCCGCTGGGACCCGGGTGCACAGCCTATCGTCAATATGGCCCTGTCGTCGAACAAGCAAACTCATGCCGAGATCTCCCGCCTGGCCGAAGATACGCTGGCAGACAAACTGCGCAGCATCGCTGGTGTAGCAACGGTCGAAGTCAGTGGTTCTTTGAAGCGTGAATTGTCCGTACTCCTGCGTGCAGAAAAACTGCGTGAATTCAATGTCTCCGTCGGTGAAGTCGTCAGTGCCCTGCGCAACCAGAATACCAATGCCCCGGTAGGCAAGATACGCGGCACGCTGGATGAAGAGAGCATACGTCTGGTTGGTCGCATAGAAACACCGGAAGAATTCCAGGGCATCGTCATCAAGCGCACTGGTGATCAAATCGTGCGGCTGTCACAGGTTGCCACCATAGAAGACAGTTTTGCTGATAAAGATGGTCTCAGCATACGCAGTGGTAAACCCAATGTAGGTATATTTGTGACCCGTGCCCGCGACGCCAGTACGGTCAGCGTGGCCAAGGCCGTACGCGACAAGGTCGATGAAATCAACAAGGACTTTGAAAAGACACAACCAGGCACCAAGCTTGAGATTACCCGCGACGGCGGCAAGGATGCACAGCGCAGCCTGAACAATGTCATCGAATCCCTGGTACTCGGCGCTGGCCTCACTATCTTCGTGGTGTATGCCTTCCTGAATTCATGGCGCTCTACCCTGATCACTGCACTCAGTTTGCCAACTTCCGTGATTGCGGCTTTCATTGCGGTCTGGCTGTGCGGTTTTACACTGAACTTCATGACTTTGCTGGGTCTGTCGCTGGCGATTGGTGTGCTGATTGATGATGCGATTGTGGTGCGGGAAAATATCGTTCGCCACATGCAAAACGGTTCAGACCGCCGTACTGCTGCACTGGAAGGTACGGCAGAGATAGGCCTGGCCGTGGCTGCAACGACTTTCTCCATCATCGCGGTATTTATTCCTGTCGCTTTCATGCCTGGCATGCCGGGTGAATGGTTCCGTCCGTTTGCCCTGACCGTGGCTTGTTCGGTGCTGGTCAGCCTGGGTATCTCGTTCACGCTTGATCCTATGCTGTCGGCATACTGGGGTGACCCACCGGATCATCATACTGCACCGAAAAAAGGCATCAGCAAGGTTCTGGCACGTTTCAATGACTGGTTTGATCATCAGTCCGACCGTTACGGCAACGTCATTGCCTGGGCCCTGCATCACCGCCGTTCCATGGGGGCGATTGCCCTGGTGAGCCTGGTGGCTGCTTTGGCTGTGCAAGTCAAATGGGGTGGCACCAGTTTCCTGCCAGCCTCTGACTCTGGCAACCTGATGATCACCGTGCGCACCCCCGCTTCATCTTCACTGGAGTATGCACGCTTGAAAATGGAAAGGGCCGCCGAAATCGCCCGTACCCTGCCAGAGACCAAAGACACCAATAGCAATATCACGCCTGCCGGTGGCCGCATTTATGTCGATATCGGCAAACGTACAGAACGCAAGCGCGGTGCCAAAGAAATTGCTGCCGAATTGCGCGAGAAAGTACGTGTCCTGGTTGGCGCAGAATACGTGGTGCTGGATGACCTCAATAATGGCGCACAAAAACCGGTACAGATAGAATTCACCGGCCCCGATTCACGCAAGCTGCTGGAAATTACCAGTGCCTACATGGATAAATTGCGCCAGGTGCCAGGTGCCGTCGATGTCGGTTTGTCTGAGCAGGACCCGAAAAAAGAGCTGAAGATAGAACTGAACCGTGGCCTCGCCAATTCCATGGGCATTTCTTCCAATGATGCTGCTCAGGCCTTGCGGGTTGCCTTTGCCGGTATCGAGGTTGGCGACTGGGTAGATCCTACTGGTGAGACCCGCGATGTGGCCGTACGACTGCATCCTGATGACCGCGTCAGCAAGGAAAACATAGAACGCCTGCCTATCGCTGTATCCGGCACCAGCCAGATGGTACCGCTCGACCAGATCGCCACCATCACCATGGGCAAAGGGCCATCAGGTATCGAACATGCGAATGGCAAGCGCACGATTACCGTGTCTGCCAATGCCCAGGGACGCTCGAATGGTGAAGTGATTGATGACGCCATGAAGCTGGCCAAGTCCTTTGACTATCCGCCTGGTTATGGCCTCTCACTTGGCGGTTCTGGCCAGGATCAGCAAGAAGTATTTGGTGCCATGCTGATCGCTCTTTTGTCCGGCATAGGTTTGATGTATCTGATACTTGTGATACAGTTCGGCTCCTTCACGGCACCGCTGGGCGTCATGTTGTCCTTGCCGCTGTCACTGATAGGTGTGGTTCTGTCCTTGCTGGTCACAGGCAGTACCCTGAACCTGATGAGCTTTATCGGCATCATCATGCTCATGGGTCTTGTTGCAAAGAATGCGATTCTCTTGCTCGATGCTGCCCGCAAACAGGAAGCCGAAGGCTATGACCGTGAAGAGGCCTTGATGCATGCTGGCCGTGTGCGTCTGCGCCCTATCCTGATGACAACCTTTGCGCTGATTGCAGGTATGTTGCCAGTGGCCTTGGGTCTGGGTGAAGGTGGTGAGTTCTATCGTCCGCTGGCGATTGCGATTATCGGTGGCACCATCACTTCAACGATCTTGACCTTGCTGGTCGTGCCTACTTTCTATGACAGCATAGAAATTTCACGTGACCGCATGATGGCCAAAATGCACAGGCGCATGGAAGAACGCAACCCCTTGCTTGGTTTCTGCATGACCATGCTGGAAGCAGTATTCACTTTGCTGTTCATACGCTTTATATATCGCATGCTGATGAAACTTTTTGGTCTCGTCACTGGTCGAAACCGTAAAGCAAATGCAGGTATGGATATCAAGGCAGAAAATGCCTGAAGCACATCTCAGGGAAACTTGAAAGTGTGAAGCATTGCAGCAGTAAAGAATTGTAGTAGTAAAAAATTGAAGTAGTAACGCTTCCCTCTTGCTGATAGATCATTGTTCTCTGGTCAGCAATTTAGTAGCCTGCGCAACGAGGTGTGCGCAGGCTTTTTTTTATTCCAATTTATATTGCGGCTGTTTTGGGGCGCAGATTTTTACTGACTTGGGCCGCAATCTCATAAGAACGCAAACGCGCAGCATGCTCATGAATCTGTGCCGTGATCATCAATTCATCTGCGCCGGTGTAGTTGATGAAGGCCTGCATTTTTTCAGCAACGGTATCTGGCGCGCCGATGGCGGAGCAGGACAAAACCTGCTCCAGCAAGGCATGCTCTTGCGGGCCAATTTTTTGCAGGAAACCATGCACAGGCAAAGGCAGCTTTGCCGGGCGGCCACTACGCAAATTGATAAATGCCTGCTGGGCAGAGCTGGCCAGGTAATAGGCTTCATCATCCGTATCAGCCGCAAACACATTAAAACCCAGCATGACATAAGGTTTAGCCAATTGCGCCGATGGGCGGAAGGTGGCGCGGTAAATTTCTATTGCCTGCATCATTTGCTGGGGTGCAAAATGCGAAGCAAACGCATACGGCAAGCCCATGGCTGCCGCCAGTTGCGCACCAAACAGGCTGGAACCCAAAATCCAGATAGGCACTTTCAAACCGTGCCCAGGCACAGCACGCACGGCCTGCTGTGAATCGTCACTGAGGTAATCCATGAGTTCAGCTACGTCCTGCGGGAACTCATCGGCATCGCTGGAGAGGTTACGTCGTAATGCGCGCGCAGTGCGCTGGTCTGAGCCAGGTGCACGCCCCAGGCCCAGGTCTATGCGGCCAGGGTAGAGCGATTCCAGCGTACCAAATTGTTCGGCGATGACGAGTGGCGAATGATTTGGCAACATGATGCCACCAGCCCCAACGCGTATGCTTTTGGTGCCGCCAGCGATATGGCCTATCAGTACAGAAGTGGCAGCACTGGCAATGCCAGGCATGCCGTGGTGTTCTGCCAGCCAGTAACGCTGATAGCCCCAGCTCTCACCATGTTGAGCCAGGCTGAGGGAATTGCGGAAAGATTGCGCAGCATCACTGCCTTCGGCAATCGGTGACAGATCGAGTATGGATAAAGGGTATGAAGAAGACATGAGCCTGCAATTTCAAATGGAGAGAAAACCATTATGGGTGAAATTGCGATTCTCTGTTGGCAGGCTCAATTTTCTTACGATTGTTGCAAAATTAAATGAGCTACTTGTGCCAGTTATTTTAACGCCAGTCTGCGTCTGGTAGGGTGCGCCATGCGCACCGCTTTTTATGGCAAGGACAACGGTGCGCACGGCGCACCTTACCAATTTACGCGGTCTTTTTCATCACCGTCTCCAGCAAAAGCCGGTCAAGCACAGAGAAATCCATATCGCCGGTGCTGCTGGTCCTGACACTGTCCAGCCTTTCCAGCTGGCTTTCAATAAAGCGGTTGATGACGGGCATGGGAACAGATAATTCTGATTCCTTGGCACGGCGTTTGATGACGAGCAATTCGGCGATGGCTGCCAGCAATTCCTGATCTTCAACAGTCGCATCCACCATGTCCTGAAAACGCATGGGTACAGGGCCCAGGTCGCGCTCTATCCACAGACAGGCCAGCAAGGGGCGCAAGACATACAGGTATTTTTTCAGCTTGACCATTTCACCTTGTAAGTGCTCGCGATAGTTTTTGCTGGCCATGTGCAGGTAATGGTAATAAGCCCTTTCCGGCCTGTGTACTTCTCTTGCGGCTGCCTGCAAGGCTTGCAGGAAACCCGGATCAGCGGCATACACTACCGGTGAAGACAGCCACTCTATCAAGGTCGCATTGCCATTGCGCAGCAAGCCCAGGGCCTTGCGCACATCCCAGCCGCTGACATCATAGATTTCATTAACAGGCAATTCGATGACGTCGCGCCCAGGGAAGACGGTCAGGTACCAATCGAGCTTGTTGGCATAGATAAAACGCACATCATAGTCGCTGTCTGGGGAAGCAAAGCCCCAGCCACGGCTGCCTGATTCGCAGGCGAACAAAACTTTAACATCATGCGTCTGTTCTATGCGTTGCAGGGTCGCATTGATCTCTGCGCGTATCGCCGGATCTATGGGATGTTCTTGTTCTTCCAGTGGCAGGGTAGTCGTGTTCATGATGATCTTTGAGAATGGTTTTGCAAAAAATGATACATGTTTTCAGTCTGGCAATTTGTAAGGAAATGCAATTCGTATTGTCGGCTCAGGATTTCAAGACTAGTCTGATTTTCCCATGCCGTATGCCAAGAATAAAATCATGCTACCAAATTACCCAGCAAAACTGTCTGCTCTCGCATTGATATTGACTCTCACCGCTTGCGGTGGCGGTGGTGGCGGTTCTGCGCCTGCTAATACGGGCACGACTGGCACAGGCACAATGGGTACTGGTGGCACTACAGGCACGACAGGAACCACGACTGCCACTGCGCCAGTGATCAATAGCTTTAGCGCCAATCCTGCGAGCATCAATGCCGGGTCAAGTACACAACTGAGCTGGACAGTCACTGGTGCCACCGGCCTGACGCTGAATGGTACTACGCTTATTGGCAACAGCCTTGCAGTCAATCCGGCTACGACCACGACTTATACACTGACAGCCAGTAATTCTGCCTGCAGCACTGCTTGCAATACCAGTGCTACGGTCACAGTGACCGTGAACAGCGCAGGTACAGGTAACACGGCAGGCAATGCAGTGTATGGCGATTTGCGCAAGGCTGACCTGGGTGCAGGTGCCAATCTGAATGGCAGCCTGCCTTTCCCTGCCAATAATGCCTGGAATACGGATATCTCAGCCGCGCCTGTCGATCCTGCGTCAGACGCACTGATCAGTAGCATAGGTCTGGGTACAGGCCTGCATCCTGATTTTGGTGCTGGCCTGTATGACGGCTCACCGATAGGCATACCCTATGTCGTTGTCGCAGGCAGCCAGCCCAAGGTCAGCGTGCAATTTACGGATTATGGCGATGAGAGCGAACCCGGCCCTTACCCCATACCAACCAACGCACCGATAGAAGGGCAAAAAGCCAACGGCAGCAGCTTTAATGGCGATCGCCACGTTCTGGTCATAGACCGCGATGCCAATCGTCTGTATGAAGTTGGCAATGCCTATCCACAAACAGGCGGGAGCTGGAAAGTCAGTGGCGGTGCGATATTTGACCTGACATCCAATACAGTCAGACCCGGTGGCAAACCAGGCTGGACCAGTGCAGATGCCGCAGGCCTGCCCATCTTCCCTGGCCTGGTACGCTATGAAGAAGCTGCCAGCGGCATGATACGTCATGCCTTCCGCTTTACTGTCAGCCGCACCCGTCGCGCCTATGTGCCACCAGCGACGCATTACGCTTCATCGAATACCAGCAATACCCTGCCACCCATGGGCATGCGCGTGCGCCTGAAAGCCAGTTACCAGATACCTGCGAATTTTTCCAATGAAAGCAAAGCCATCCTGCAAGCCATGAAAACCTACGGCATGCTGGTGGCCGACAATGGTTTCAACTGGTATATCAGCGGCGCACCAGATGCACGCTGGAATAACGATAAACTGGTGTCAGAACTGGGCAGTGTCAAGGGCAGCAGCTTTGAAGTAGTCCGTATGGATGGCCTGGTTACCCCCTGATTGCGCAGGCAGCCTTATTTGGGAAGTTCATGACGGCAGGAGTAATGCCGCTTCCTTTAAAAACCTGGCTTTGACAGTGTCAGGGTCAGCTTCAAGAAAGAAGTTTTCAAAACTGGTTTCATCAATAAATGAATGACGCACTTGCGCCATCAATTCACCTAGCCGTTTGCCAGACAGGCCAGTGATGTCAGCCGCAAGCTCACCATTGAATTGTTGTTTCAATTGTTTCTTGCGGGCGTACTTTACCAGCGCCTGATCATAAGCCTGCTTGAAGTCAGGAAAGCGCAAAAAAGTCGCTTCCAGAAATTCCTGTTTTTGCTCATCACGTGCAGCCGTGCCTGCTTCTGCCCAAGGATAGGCTGGCAGTGTGATTTCATCCTGCTCATCCAGCCACGATAAAAAGGCATTGTAAGTTGCCCGTTTGGCGTCACGTATCCTGGCCTTGTGATTACGGTTATCCAGCAGATAAATCTCGCGATTGACATAGGGCGAAGACACAACATAGCGAAAGATATCTTGCAGGTTTTTGAATTGCCCACCCACGCGCATATTCTCATACAGCAGGGCATCATAGCCCAACAGCTTCAGTGCCTCACTAAAATCCCTGGTAATGCACAATTCTGCAAGCAAATGATCTTTGTCATCCGGTGCACGTAGTGGATACAGCAAGCCCAGATGACCAAACTTGGCACCAAATTTATGCGCTATGCGGCCTATCAGATTACCAAAATCATTGTAGCCAAAATAGCGAGAAGCAAAATCAAATGACGCAGATTCTGTCCTGATCAGATCAAGCTGGAACACGCCTTCTGTTACCGCCAGGCCTATGCTGGTGACGTCGCCATTCAAGACGATTTCGGTCGCCTGCAATGCTGTAGCAACTTGCGCTGCATCGTAGTCATCACCAGCTTCGATCAAAATATCGAGATCACCAAAGTCTGCCTTGTCAGCATAAGCGATGATTGCCTCGATACGGCGTTGTGGAAAATGCCGCTGTAGTGTAGTCACAGCTTCATGTTCCACTTCGCGATAGCGTGCAGCAGGCAAACGAACTGACTCAGCTTTTAATGCATTTCCACCCATGATCTTCCTACCTGTCTCCGTGTTTCAACAAATATGTGTTTGAAATCGCCTTGAATGACATGCTGCCATCCAGACGCTTGAAGACTACACCTTCCCTGGCTGTCGCCGGGTTCAGCGAACCACCCTCAGCATAGTCCAGCACTTTACTCACATCGCCAGCAAAGCGTTCCAGTGTCATGTTTTCCAGCCACGGTACTTCATGCACAGTAGCCCCCAGGGCACGCAGTGCTGCCAATACTTCCTGACGTTCTGCCCTGCCCAGATATCTGCTGGCATCTATATCAAAAATATCGAACAGATAAAAATCCTGGCCGCGCATCTTTTCAGGATTACCCTGTATGCCTTCACCTATGATCTCACCTTGCAGTGCCAGATTGCGGCCATAGGCAAGCAGCGCAGTCAGTATCTGATTTTGCTTTGCCACACGCCACAGGCTATTGACTTCAGATTCCCTGATCCACCAGTTCCTGCCGCACACTCCAGAGATACCTGCATTGTGAAAGACCGTCATGCTGGAACCATCGAGCTTGATGGTGACTTCAAATTCTTCTTGTGCCTGAGTACTCAAGACTTCAGTCAGATTCTGTATACGCTCCTGATCAGTCTTGCGTATATATTCGGGAAAAGCGCCTTCCACCTCACCAGACAGTGAGGCTGGAATGACTGGCTCCCATTTTTCTATGCCCAGCATTTCGCTGAAATCCATATCTTTGGCATTGCTGTGCTCAGCCAGTTCCGGGAAATTTTTCAGCGGCAGTATCATGCCCTGTGAAATCTGGCCACGCAGTTTAATCGTGCGCAGCCTTATTCCGGTTTTTTCATTCCAGATGACTTTATTTTTTTCAAGAAAAGCAAAACGTGCATCGCTCAAAGGCAAGAAGGAATCGATCTCAAAATAGACACAGGCATCACCAACCTGGAATTCATTTTTCTTGACGACCACAGACCAGCCATCCACGCTGGCGCATTCTATGGCATCTGCATCAGGGATAGGCCTGATACTGCTGACGGTTCTGATAGTGACTAATTTTCTCATGGATATTCCTTTTTATTTTTATGTATTTTTGAATGAAGGCAATTGTAAGCGAATGGAATTAAGTGGGGGATGAAAACAGGGAATAGTGGTCGAGATTGCTGGATTTGAACCAGCGACCGCTCGCATATGAAGCGAATGCTCTGCCAACTGAGCTAAATCTCGTATGATCAAGGTATGGAGGAATGATCGCCACGAATCGGCAAGGCCGAAACGGGTCTGTGTGTGGCGATCAAAGATGGTGCGTCAGGCGGGATTTGAACTCGCAACAGTCGGTGTAGAAGACCGGGGCTCTATCCTTTGAGCTACTGACGCGTAATGATATGTGCTACCAGGCAGATAAACTTTCGAAATGCCTGGTGGCCGGAAGAGCATCAGAATAATCCCTGAGACATGAAACGATATGGAGCGTAACCTATCTGGAGACTGCTCCATAAATATGAATCATGTGATGCTACTTACTAAATGGAGGAAGCGGTGAGATTCGAACTCACGGGCCCTTGCGAGCCTACTGTTTTCAAGACAGTTGCATTACCACTCTGCCACGCTTCCATAGATGGCGCCCTATAGCGGAATCGAACCGCTGGCAACCCGCTAGACAGGCGGGGACTCTACCATTGAGTTAATAGGGCAAAACTGGTGCCGGCTGCAGGATTCGAACCCGCGACCCACTGATTACAAATCAGTTGCTCTACCAGACTGAGCTAAACCGGCGAAAACTGGCGGAAGATGTGCGACTCGAACGCACATAGGCTCTTGCAAGCCCGCCGGGTTAGCAACCCGGTGCAATACCATTATGCGAATCTTCCTTCAAAAAATACCGCGCATGTGTGTGTACACATCCCACTGGTGAGGTAGTGAGGATCACATGATCACACGGTAAAACTGGACCCGCCTGCAGGGGTCGAACCTGCGGCCTCAACATTCGTATTGTTGCGCTCTTCCAACTGAGCTAAGGCGAGAAAAAATGTTTGGCATCCCAGGCAGGACTTGAACCTGCAACCTTCGGTTTTGGAGACCGCGACTCTGCCAATTGAGCTACTGAGATAATGGCTATGCATTTCATGCTGATGAAATGCATACAAAAACTGGTACTTGCAGATGGAATTGAACCATCAGCCTCTGCCTTATCAAGGCAACGCTCTGACCAATTGAGCTATGCAAGTAAAGATAAAATGGTGCCCCTTGCTGGTTTTGAACCAGCGACCCACCGGTTATGAGCCGGTTGCTCTCCCACTGAGCTAAAGGGACGTTATGGCTCCTCGACCTGGATTCGAACCAGGGACATGCGCATTAACAGTACGCCGCTCTGCCTGCTGAGCTATCGGGGAATTCTTAAAAATATCGGTTAAAACGACTACGCTTTAATCGATATTCTTGTTGGTCGGGATAGAGAGAATCGAACTCTCGCCGTCCGGTTAAAAGCCGGATGCTCTACCTTTGAGCTACATCCCGTGAGATGATTAAGTGTGGCATCTGACGATGCATGGTCTTTCGCTTCATGATTTACTCCTGTTATTGAAATGAAAAAATGGTGGAGGTGGACGGAATCGAACCGACGACATACTGCATGCAAAGCAGGCGCTCTCCCAACTGAGCTACACCCCCATAATCTGTAAGGCAATTGCACGTGACATTGAAAATGCCATGTTATTTACTGCGAATAATATGGTGCGTCCCCGTGGTAACGATCCACGCTCTCCGATTTTTCAAAACGGCGCTTTCACCTGGTTAGCTTGAGACACAAAAAAATGGTGGATGGTGATGGAATTGAAGCACCTACTTCTAGCGTGCTTGCGGGTTACAGCCGCACCCCTTACCGTTCGGGCAACCATCCTTAAAACTGTTGATACTGGAGTCCTTGAGCGGAATCGAACCGCCATTCGCTGATAGAAAGTCAGCTGTCCTAACCTTTAGACGACAAAGACATCATGAAAAGAACCTCATCAGAGATGCAAGCAAAAAAATGGTGCAAAATTTCTGCGACAAACTGCCGGATGGTTTTGCGTGAATCATGACAAAGTCATTTTCATGATGGAGCGGGAGAAGAGAATCGAACTCTTGCCGTAAGCTTGGAAGGCTTCAGCTCTACCTTTGAGCTACACCCGCATATAAACGTGTTTCATCTTCAATGATGAAACGAGTTTTGTATTCAGCCTTACCCCAAAAGCAGATGTTCCTGCCCTTGGGATAAAACTGTTGAACTTCCCAAATTGTTAAAGAGTTTCCATGATCCGGTGTTGTCCGGTCACGACCGCGTTAGCGGGTTTGACTGCTGTGGTTTGCCTTGGATACTGCAAGCAAACTAAAAATCTAAATTAAAATCAAAACCAAAAAATCAAAAAATCAAAAAGCCCGGAGCTTTTCAGGGCATCCGGGCTTTTCAGCGCTAGGGTCTTGGGCGGCTTTAACTGCCGCCTGTGACCTTCAGGGTTTCCCCTCGAATGCTTGTGTTGCTAAACCATGTGGCCGCAAAATTAATTGGGCTGACATCATTGAACATCTCACTATCTGTATCTTTAGTTGTGCGTGTATCTGTATTCGTACGATACGAGGCTTCATAGGTATTCCATGTGCTGCCTGCTGCAACGCCAACTTTGGCAACCGACGCCAAAGCCCGCGCTGTCTTGCGCAAGTTTTGTATCAGTTGTTGTGTCAAAGTTGTTTTCACGATCATTCCTAAATAGTGTGGTGTTGCTTGGTTGATGTACGTATCTTGCCACAGCTCTTTTATAAAAACAAGCATGGCATGAAGAATTTATTCAAATTTATGATGTTTTTGTGCGACTGATGCAAATGTGAGGCGTGTTGCTACCTATCTGCAAAAGCGCTTGCTGGCCCTCGCCGCACTATGAAAAACTGGCCTAAATCGCATCCCATTGATCGCCCTGGCCATCATTCGGTACGGTGATTTTGATGCGCCTGATTTGCGCAAAAAGTTTTGAGCAGATTTTTTCGATCGCATGTATAGATGCGGGCTTTCGGGTACCTATATTTGCATAAAGTATTCAACTACAAAAAATAATGTAGTCAAATTACTTTATATCACTGTTGTGCGCCAACAACCGGGAATAAACTTGATTTCAAAAAATTTAAGAATGAATTTCAAATTTATATGCTAAATCCTTGCTGCATAACAGCATGAATATATTTATATATTGATAGTTTTTGTATTAAAACTACTGCACAATTTTTAAGCTTATCAAAATCTCATGTAGCAAATCAATTGCCGCAGAGGTAGGTAAGCCTTGCAGCTGAGGTGGATTTTCCACCGTAGCTTGCATCAATGGTGCCGTCAGGCAAGACGGGCGGTGAGTTTGGGGCTGTTGAGGCAGGACATAAATCAAGCTGCATGAAATTGGGGGCAGTTCAAATCCTCAGGGTTTGAGTTTGCCAAGGCAAATAGTGAGGGGACAATATGAATCAAAATATAAGCAAGGAAAGTAGTAAAGGCGGTAGCAAAGGTATTATCAGGGGCGCATTACAAAAAGCATTTTTTTGTAGTGTGGCCGGCATGACTATGGCGGCGGCAAGTGCGCCTGCTCATGCCTTTAATCCGCGTGACACTTCGGTGCAGATGTTTCACTGGAAGTGGACCGATATCGCCAAAGAATGTAGCAATTTCCTCGGCCCGCAAGGCTATGGTGGCGTGCAGATATCACCGCCCAGTTCAGCCAATCGTGGCAGTAACTGGTGGGACATTTATCAGCCTGTTGATTACACCAATCTGACCAGCAAGATGGGCACGGGGGCCGAGCTGCAGTCCATGATCAATACCTGTCACGCTGCAGGCGTGCGTGTGTATGCGGATATCGTCGTCAATCACCTGGCAGCAGGCAGTGGCACTTCTACCGCTGGTGCAAACTGGGTAGCTGCCAGCAGCTACCCTCGTTTCAGCGCTGCTGATTTTCATCCGGCCTGCGATATCCAGGGCAGTGATTACAGCAATAACCGCAATGCGGTCACGCAGTGTCGCCTGGTCGGCCTGCCTGATCTGGATACGGGGCCAGCTATGTGCAAGGGCAGATCAGGAATTATCTGAGCAGCCTGATAGGCATGGGTATAGATGGCTTTCGTTTTGATGCGGCCAAGCATATACGCCAGAGTGATTTGCAAACCATCGTGAATGGTGTGACGCACACTACCACCTCGGGTGAGCCTTTATGGATCACGCAAGAAATCATTACCGATGGCACGGTAGATCGCAATTCTTACCTGAGCATAGGCACCATCAATGAATTCAAGTATGCAACGGCAATGAAAGAAACCTTCCGCAACCTCAATGGTGCCAGCATTTCGCAAATGCGCAGCATCATGGGCACGCCCGGTAACTGGGGTGGTACCTGGGGCTTTTTCACAGACAGCAGCAAGGCCACCGTGTTTGTGAATAACTGGGATACAGAGCGCAATGGTGATTCCATGAACGCCAGTAACCGCAGTGGTGCGACCAATGATACACAGGGCAGCAAACGCTATGACCTGGCGAATATCTTCATGCTGGCCTGGCCTTATGGTGAGGCACAAGTGCATTCCGGTTTTATCTTCACGGACACCAATGCCGACGCGCCAGCCGCCAGTCCCTTTGATGCGAATGGCAATCCACTGATCAACCAGCAATGGGATTTCATCCATCGCTGGGCTGACATCGCCAATATGGTGGCTTTTCGTGCGGTGACATCGGGTCAGGGTGTCGATAACTTTACCAGCGGTAGCGCCAACCAGATCGCCTTTAACCGTGGCAGCAAAGGCTTTGTCGCTATCAATAATGAGTTCAGTGCATGGAACCAGAGCTTCCAGACCTTGCTGCCTGCCGGTACTTACTGCAATGTCGTGCATGGTGTCGCCAATGCTGGCAAAACCGCTTGTACGGCGGATGCGGTGGTGGTGGCGGCGAATGGCATGGTCACGCTCAGCATACCCGCGAATGGGGGCAGCACAGTACCGGCGGTGGCCTTGCACATCAACCAGAAACTCGGTGGCGCATCGAATGACACGACCGCACCCTCGGTGCCAGCTGGCCTGACTGCAACTGCCGCCAGCAGTAGCAGCATCAACCTGAACTGGAATGCTGCTACTGACAATGCCGGTGGCAGCGGCGTGAAAGGCTATAACATTGCACGCAATGGTGGCAGCCCTGTGTTCAGCGCCAGCACCAGCTTCACTGACAGCGGTTTGTCGCCAGCCACCACGTATAGCTATACCGTCGCAGCGGTCGATAATGCCAATAATGTGTCAGGCAATAGTATTGCGGCCAGTGCAAAAACGCTGGCGGGCGCTTGTCAGGTACAGGTGAATTTCCAGGTGACCAATAACACTACCGTGGTCGGGCAGGACGTGTACCTCACCGGCAACGGAGCAGAACTGGGGAACTGGAATACCGCAAGCGCCACCAAATTGTCAGGCAATCTCTGGCCCTTGTGGACAGTGTCGCGCAACCTGAATGCCAGTACGACTTATGAATACAAATACCTGACCCAGGGCGTCAAACCTCTGGCATGGGAAGTGGGCGCAAACCGTGTCATTAATGTACCTGCCTGCGGCAGCGCGCCAGTGACTGTACCGGCCAGCACTTTTCGCCAGTAAGTTATATCAGGTAGCAATTTCGTCCGGTAGAAAAGAACCTGGACCAAGGTGAGTATGGGGATCAATGACAAATGCTTGTCATTGATCCTTTTATTTTTGCAGCGCGTCTATCTGCTTTTGCAGGGATTGATCAACAGTGAACCCCGGATAGCTGGCACGGAATTTACGCCACTCTTCCAGTGCTTCCTTGTTACGGTGGTTCTTCAATAGCTGTTCAATTTTCTCCAGCCACTCATAGGCACCTGGATGTGCCTCTGGTGCCAGTGCGGCTGACAGCGGCGGTGCAGCCGCCACAGGTGGTGGCGCCATGACTATGCGTGGCGCTGACGGTGCGGCAGGGAATGGTACAGCCGCAGGCATATCAGCTTTTCTATCTGCCGATGCTGTCATTACTGGCTTTTCTGCCATGGCTGCTGATGACCGGGATTCTGTTTCACTGGTTTTCGCCAGCATGCCTGTGGCCTCTGCTTTGGCGGCACTGGCATTCGCCGCTGGTGCACGCATTTTTGCGTTACCGGCATATTGGCTGTCTGCTGCCACTTTTTCTTCAGCGCTGACCACTTGCGCGGGTGCCGCAGCAGACATGTCTTGCCTGCGTATTGCCGACCCTGTGATTGTCACCCTCGCAGGCTCTGGTGCTGCGGCCACCATGGGGGCTGGAGCCGGAGCGGATTTTGAAGCAGATATTGGAGCAGGCGGCGATTCGGCTTGCTGCTCAGCTGGCTTGAATTCACTGCGCGGTTTTGCGGCACTGGCGCGTCTGGCGTCATCGGCCACCTGGCTTTCTTTGGCTTTGCTGGCTTCCATGACAGGTGACGCTGCATTGCTCGTGCTTGCTACCGGTGCCGCTGGTGCGGCAACTTCTGCGGCGACCTTTGCCCTTTTCGTCAAGTCTGCTTGTGCCAGTTGTGGCAATGCTGACTTGTCGTTTTCTTGTGTCGCAGGTGCGGCAGGTGCCGTAGGTAGCGCCTGTGCATTCGATGCAGACGCAGTCACAGGTTCTGTTGGATAGGATTCCTGATGCTGCTGCATGACCACGGGTATGGCAAACAGTATGCTGGCAGCCAGGCTCAGTGGCAGTTTCCAGCGCCATAAAAATGATGGCGGTTTCCCGCTGCCTTCAGGGCCTATGGCATCATTGACTGCGGGTGGCACAATGGCTGGTGCTGTCCTTGTTGCTAATGGGGCCGCAAGGGCACGTTCTGCCTCAGCGATGATCGCCGCATCCAGCTCTGCCGACGGTTGTGCTTGCGGCAAATCTTGCAGCATGCTGGCGAGTTCGCCCTTGCCTTGCAGGAAATCCTCAAATTCAGCTTCGTGCATATCGTCATTCCTGGATGTCATGCTGGCTCCCCCTGTGTCTGGGTATGCAATTCGGCACGCAATTTTTGCATGGCATAACGTAATCTGCTTTTGACGGTCTCCGTTGATACGGCGGTAATGGTGGCAATTTCTTCCAGGCTCAGGCCATTGAATTGCTGCAAGACCAGCGCTTCTTTCTGTTCGCTGGGCAGGCTCCTGATGGCTTCATGCAGACGCTCGGTCTGCTGTTTTTTTTCCAGCCGGGTTTCTGGCGACCTGGTCAGCGGCGTCGATTCCTGTGTGCTTTCCAGCGTGTGTTCATACTGGTCAGGGTCATCGTCAAGCAGGCTTTCGCGCTGGCGCAGTATGTCGATCAAACGGTTGCGGGCGATCTGGTACAAATAGGTTTTGAAACTCGCAAGCGCTGTGTATTGCGACCGCGCCGCATGCAGTGCAGCCCAGCTGTCCTGCACGATTTCATCTACCCATTCCTGACGTGGCGAACGCCAGTCTATAAAACGGTACAAACCCAGGCGATGACGCTGATACAACTCTTTGAAGGCGAGCAGGTCGCCATCGCAATAGAGCAGCATCAGTGCCTCGTCTGTTTGTGGTTCGGTCATCATGGCCGCTAGTTTAACGGAAAATCCCGTCTCACCAGCATAATTTCCATGCACTGTCAGGGTAAAACTGTCGTGCATCCAAGCCACTTCCGGCGTTTTCCTGACAATAAGCAACTTGCCAAAAAAACGCCCTGATATTGCTTTAGCTGATGCTAAGGCGCGATGCGTATTGCCAGCGGAGTTGTCCACGTCTTGTCAGTATCGTTATAGTACAGATAGGCAGAAGAGGCGGGCCCGGTATAACTGCCTGGTACTGTTGCCACCAGATCTACCGCCAGCTTTTTCACTTCGCCCGGTTTCATGTCACGGAAATACAGTATCACTTCACGGGCACGGGTTTCATAGAAATCTATCTGTCCTTTCTCACGCATTTCTTTCAATTGCCAGTTCTGGAAAGTCAGACCACCAGGCAAGCCCAGACGTACCAGGCTCATGGGCTGGCCGGTTTGTGTCTTGTTGCTGATGACCGCATTCAACCTGACGGTCTCACCCATTTTCAGATCAGCTTTAGCAAGGCTGGTGTTCAGGTTGATGACGGCGGTATTGGAAGATGCAGGTTCATTGCTGCGGTATTCAATCGCCATGGAATACGGCAAGGCAGATCCGCTGCTGGTTTTGAGCGTGATATTGTGCTTGCCAGGTGTCAGCAAGTTTTCAAAATCGTTAAACAACAAAGGTTCACGCTTGCCAGCTTCATAGCTCTTCTCGCTGACCACGACACCATCGACAAGCAGGCTGACTTTACCAGCCGTGGGGGCAACCCTGGTTGCCTCGTCAAAGGCGATCATTGCCTTCAAAGCCAGTACAGTGGCCTGCGTCGCGCCCCATTGACCAAAGCCGCTGCGGTTTGCCTGCAACCAGGTGATACCTTTGCGTGCCTGTTCCAGGTGGCCATCTGCTTTGAGCATGGCCAGCACCGCCAGTGAGGTGGTTTCTATATGCAGATTGCTGCCGCCGCTACGGGTGATGGAATGATCTGCATTCGTCCAGGAACCATTGGCATTTTGCATGCCCACCAGTTTGTCCACTGCAGCGCGCCGTGCCTTGTCTGATACCGCCGTTTTTGCAGATGGTGCCAGCATGGTACCGCTGGCCAGTGCCAGTTGATACGCATCTTGCGTGGTTTCCGCCAGTTTGACGGATTTGCCTATTTCTTTATCCAGCCCGGTTTCACCAGCGCTGACCAGGGCCCAGGTGATATAGGCATCCGTCACTTCTGGTGCTGCACGGCCAAAACTGTCAAGCGCCTTGGCATCACGCTGGTAACCACCGTTGCCATCACGTCTGGCTTTGAGCCAGTTTGCAGTACGCGCCAGCATGGCGGTATCGACGGAGCCATAGATATTTTTCATATCGGCAAATTCCAGCAAGCCATAGGCAGTCAGCGCTTCATGGCCGGGGTCGCCACCAAACCATTCATAGCCTTTTTTCGGCGATTCAAAGCCAGCCAATTTCTTGTAGCCGCTATCGAGTAATTTGCCGGTACGTTCCAGCAAGGCGCTGTCGGCCACATCATGCTGCTTCATGTACTGCATGATCATGACGTTAGGGTAATTGGTCGATGAGGTTTGTTCAAAACAGCCAGACGGTTCACGCAACATGCCTTCCAGGCCAGATACCATGGTAGCGAGTGGCGACGTATATACCTTGATCGAAGTCTGCACGCTACCCTTGTTGGCTTTGCTGAGATCGATGTCATGCGTGACCTGTCCCTTGATTTGTCCTGACTTCTCCAGCAATTGCGGAAAGCCAGGGGCTACCACCGGTATGCTGCGCAAGACTTCATCTTTCAAACCCGATGCAGTCGCCGACAATTGCACCTGTGACAAACCCTGTGTGCCCGTGACTTCAAGCGGGATGAACATGCTCTTGCGCTGGCCAGCAGCAATAGCACCCACTTTGTTATTACTGTCACTGGCTTTCAGGAGTTTGCCAAAATTGCTGTTGAGCGTGACATTGACAGCCTGCTCGCCTTCATTGCTCAGGGTGACGGGAATCAGCGGCTTGTCACCTGTTGATATTTCGAGTGGCAATTTGGCCGATAAAGAAAATGGCAAGGAAGATTTGAGGATGTTTTCGCTATGCCCGGCCTGCCCGCCACCGACACCTTCTGCCGTGACGCGGAAAGATGTCACCGCATCTGACAGAGCCAGCTTCAAGGTGGCCTTGCCCTGCTTGTCGGTTTTTACTGAAGGAGCCCACATCACGGTATCGCGGTAATCATCACGCGGCCCGGCATAATCAGGTGTATAGGCAGGAACCGGAAATACCCGCACCGCCGCCCAACTTGGCGCTATCTCTGCCTGGGGCGCTGCCATTTTCGCATCGGCACGGGCGAAGTCCTTGTCAGCCATGGGTTCTGCCGGAAAATATCTGGCTTCCATCTGTACTGGAGCCGCGGCCACAATGCGGCCCGCAGCCAATTCTTCTTTCATTTTTGCCATGGCGGGTTTTTGCGGTGCCATAACTACCATGGGCGCTGCAGGTGCCGCGGGTGCTATGGCAGCAGCCAGTTTTTTCAATTCTGGCGCTGCTACTGGAGCAGGCATAGGCGCTGCCATTGGCAGAACCAACGGCGCTGCCGCATTCATCTCCCGCCGCCGGATACTACTACCAGTGACTGTCACCCTTTCCAGCGGCGTCAATACCTGTACCCAGTCAAAGCGGCGATAGCCGCGCGTACCCATCAGCATATCCAGTGCCAGGGCGCTTTTGTCTTCACCCAGGTCGGTATAAAAATTAGGCTCTTCTATCTTGCCGGGTAATTCACTTTCCAGCAAAAGACGCGACAGCATATTGGCGCTCTTGTCATCGGCAAATGACAGCACCGTGTCATCGACTACAGACAGGGCCAGTTCTGCTGGCACGGCTTTGCCGCTGGCATCTCTGGTAGTGATGTTCAGGGCAACTTCGCCACGTGGTACATAGGCTTTCTTGTCTTGTTCTACCTTGATCTCAAGCCGGTTACGGCGATTGCGAAACACCAGGCGTTCTGCCAGCGGGTCCAGGTTCTGGTTAAACAGGGTGACGCGGGCAATACCCGCAGTAGAAGTTGTGGCAGGGTCTTTGGCTTGCAAATACATAACAGCCGGTTTGGCCGGACCAGCTTCCATGCTGCCTGCATCAAGTAATTTATCGCGCACTGTGGCCGCGACCACGACCTTTTGCGTGGTGCTGCATTGCACGGCTATACGCAAGGCTTTTTCCTGACCATCCAGATCATCATAGCTGCGCATGACACAGCCCGCTTCTTCTGCCAATGGCAAAGCATAATGTTCAGTCACGCTGCTGGGCTTGCTGACTTCTGCATGATAGCTGCGCCCCGTAGCTGGCGTAAACGCGATGCGGCCCAGACCATTTTTATAGGTACTGAATCTGGCAACCGTATTACCCAGATCATCGACCAGCTTGCCCTCGGCATCTGCCGGTTTTCCTAACCTGGTTTTGGCCTCAAAATAGAGACGGGCAGGCAAGCCCGCCACCATCTTGCCACCTTCAGGGAAGAAAGACAGTGCCAGCTTGTTTTGCAGTATGGGTATGGATTTTGAAATCGATTCAGTGACGCCGCCATCTTCTACCAGTATCGTCAACAAGCCATCGCCGGTGCTGATGTTCTTCGGCAAATCAAATTTCACCAGTGCCTCACCCGTGGCATCTGTCGTGACATTCACGCGGGGTAATTCCACACCATCGACGGTGGCCACTGCAACCAGGCGCTTGCCTGACAGGATCTCACCAGTAGGACGCTTGACGGCGATCGTGGCGCTGACCTGTTCACCCGCACCATAGGATTTTTTGACGAATTCCAGGGTTTTCTTCATGCGCGGTGCTTCAAATGCAGAGACGATGATGGCACGTTCCAGGGTTTTTCCATCACTGCTGGTGATGCGTATCTTGTATTCACCACCCTGCGCCTCTGCTGGCAATTCAAAATCATTGGCTGCACTACCCGCCTCAACACGCAGGTGTTTCTTGATCACGCTGGCGCCTTTGGGCGAGATCAGCTCCACCGTTGCCGCTTGCATTTTGCTGCCCGTCAAATTGCGGGCTTTCAAGTCCCAGCTCTTGAACCAGATGGTTTCACCGGGTTTGTAGAGTGGCTTATCTACCTGTATATACAGGTTGCGGCTCTCATGCGTGTCGAAATAACTATTGATCAGGGCTGGCAATTCCTCCGCGCGCACTTGTTTGATTCTGGTCGATGCCGCCGGGGCTGGTTCCGCCGCAACCGGGCCCAGCACTGGTTTTTGCCCATCCTGAGAGGCGATCGTTTTGTTCTTCTTGTTGCCAGCTTGTCCGGAAGCTGCTGTATCAGACTGCGGGCTTATCATCACATCACCCGTGGCAGCCACAGACTCTGCGACATCGCCAAACTGACAACCGCCCAGCATCAGTAACAGCAAGGGACACAAGATCGGCGCTTTAAAGTAGTGGCCAGATTTTTTCATTATTGACAATTTCCTGTATTTTTAGTGTGAAAGAGGGCCTGGGGAACCCCCATGGAAGTGCTGCAAGACATCAGGTATTTGTGGTGCGCTATATTTGCGGCGCTTTAATTCGGGTCAGGTACAAAACCGCCAGGGAAGGGATTGGCATCCTGATAGCGGTTGCGCGGGATAATGCCGCGTGCTACCAGATGAGCGTAGGTGTCATACTGGATACTGATGATTTCGTCAGGCTGCTGGCTGGCACGGCGAAAATCGGTGTTCCGCACGCTGCTGTCTATGCGTTCACCATGGCCTGTACCTATCCTCGCATCCATGGATTTTTCTGCCATGTCAGACTTGCTTTTTGCCAGGTTGCCAGTTGCTTCAACAGGAGGCAAGGCAGAAGCAGCGGGGGCAACGGGTGCTGGTGCAGGTGCGGCAGATTCACTCCGGCGTGAATACCAGGGTTCTACAGGAACAGGCTCCCTGTATTCCCTGAGCTCCCTGAACAGCGCAACGCCGATGACGCCGACATTGTCAGGTCTGCCTGTGCGTGCCGCATACGAATCAGGCAACTGGGTGAAATAGAAAGCCGCCACTTCATCCATATTCTTGCGCCAGCCCTTGATTTCTACTGGCTGCCTGCTCGCCAATACATAACCTGATTGCTGTGGCGATGCCGTGGCACCCGTCAATACATTGACACCATCGACAGACAAGACCGACAAAATACGCCCGCCTGTTTTGTTGGTGATTTCTACCGCATAACGCTCACCGGGCTTGCCCGCTACATAATTATTGCCCTGATGACGCCAGATGGGCAGTCTTTCCCCCGTGCTTTGATTGATGATGCTGACGCCAGCAAGCTGCCCCGCATTTGCGATTGCGCTCATCGCGCCCATAGTTCCGAGTACCAGGGTGGCGAGTACGGTTCTCCATTTGTTCATTTTTTTCTCCATAAAAACGAGGTTCATACTCATTAAACGGAGCAGCAAAACAAAAGGGGTTAAAAGTTTTTATATTTTTTCAGACTCACCGTAAATTACTCATAAAATGAAACATTCATTAATAAATCAGCAGAAGTGTGTCGATAGTGTAATATTAATTATGCATGATGGATAAATGCATCCAGATAAGTTATTGAACTTGCATTGCTACGGCGCAGGTCAATGAGCCCTGATAAGCAGGTAGATAACGGTTTCCATATTTCCGATAATAGCGAGAGGCTATTCAGACGAAATCACGATGAATAAAGACAATACTTCATTCATAGAGTTATTTCAGGCCCACCCGATACCGATGTGGGTGTACGATCTGCAGACGCTCGCTTTTCTTACCGTCAATACAGCGGCAATTGAACATTATGGTTACACCAAAGCCGAATTTCAGGCAATGACCATAGAAGCGATCAGACCATCCTACGAAAAGGAGAGGTTGCGACTGAATTTGCGGCAGCAAACAAGCAGTGCTCTTGAAAAATCAGGTATCTGGCTGCATAAAAAGAAAGACGGCAGTATCATCAATGTCGAAATTACTTCACATCCACTGCTTTTTGAAGGGCGCTCGTGCAAATTTGTGCTGGCCCACGATGTTACCGAGCGTTTGCATGCGCAAGACAAAGTAAGCCGCCTCAGCCGGATTTATGCTGTGCTTAGCCGTATCAATTATCTCATTGTCCGCACTCGTGACCGTGCAAGTCTGTTCCAGGATACCTGCCGGATTGCCACTGAAGAAGCTGAATTTCTTGCCGCCTACATCGCTATTGTTAATCCGGACACCCTTGATGGCAACGTAGTAGCCTGGGCTGGTGATATATCTCCTGAAATAGGTTCTGCGGGCCTGAACTTTGGTATTGACATGGCGGCATCGCCAGCAATGGTGGCCATACGCACTGGCTTACCAGCCATTTATAACGACAGGCTTGAAGCACCTGGCATGTTTATCCCTGACGCCAGGTTTATTGAGAGCCAGTTTGCGTCCATGGCAGCCTTACCCTTGCAAGTGGATAAACGCCCCGTGGGGGTACTGGTCTTGTTTGCTGACACACCGCATTGTTTCGATGACGCTGAGCAAAAGCTATTGACTGAACTCGCCGCCGATGTTGCTTTTTCCTTTCAATACATAGGTCGTGAAGAATCCCGCAAACATGCCAATGCCCGTTTGCAGGAAAGTGAAGCGGGCCTGCGCCGTGCGCAATTGATGAACAAGACGGCGCACGTAGTTACTGGTACGGACGGATCGTTTGAACGATGGTCAGATACACTGCCCCTACTGATAGGGGTGGACAACGCCGACATGCCGCCCGATACCCGGCTTTGGTTAAATATCGTGCATCAGGATGATCGCAACAAATTTCGCAACACCTGCATACAGGCTGGCAGGCTGGGAAGCCGGGTAGAAATCGAATACCGGGTGTGGCGCGGTGATGGAAGTCTGATGCAACTGAAGCAGGTAATGGAACCTCTGCTGGAAGACGGCAGCACCGATGGCAAGACACGATGGTTCAATACCATACAGGACATTACGGAACAAAAGGCCCAACAGGAAAAAATCGCCCGGCTCAGTCGTATCTATGCGGTATTGTCTGGTATTAATTCTGCGATTGTGCGTACCCACAACCGCATGGAGTTGTTTCAGGAAACTTGCAGGGTCGCAGTACACGAAGGAGCTTTTGGCATGGCCTGGGTTGCCAGTACCGACACGCACAAACGCAGCGATCCCATTATTGCCTTATACAGCAATACCCCTGATCTGGCAGCTCAGTTGAACTTGAAAGCTTTGGCTAATTCCCCGGACCACAATCTGCCAGCAGATATCGCGTCGCGCGAAATGCGCCTGGCTATCTGCAATAACGTGCAAGCCGATCCTGCACTGGCAAATTTCAAAGACGAATTGCTGGCACAAGGACACCTCGCCCTGGCCTGCCTACCGTTGATTACGGAGAGCCGGGTCGTCGCAGTGTTGACATTGTTTGCCAGCAGCATCGACTTTTTCGATGAAGATGAAATAAAACTTCTCAATGAGCTTGCCGGTGATCTTTCATTCGCTCTGCAATTTATAGATAAGGAAGAGCAGCTTAGTTATCTGGCGTTTTACGATAAACTGACGGGCCTGCCAAATAACCGTTTGTTCAATGACAGGCTGACCCAGTTAATGTATTCTGGCACGCAAGAGCCCAACAAGGCGGCCATCATCTTGTTGAACCTGAACCGGTTCTCGCAACTCAACGACACTCTGGGTCGTCATGCCGGTGACAACCTGCTGATACAGATTGCCGAACGCCTGCAAGCATCCTTGCAAGAACCTTATACCCTGGCCCGCATTACCGGTGATACCTTTGCGATCGGCCTGGCCAACCTGGTGCTGGGCGAGAATGCTGCGTCCATACTTGAACAAGATGTTTTCAGCGCCTTTGCCCTGGATTTTTTTCTGGATCATCAGTCTGTGCGCGTTTCCGGCAGCGCTGGCCTGGCGCTTTATCCTGATGATGGTCAGGATGCAGAGACCTTGTTCAGACATGCCGAGGTAGCGCTCAAGAATGCAAAGACTTCCGGTGAACGTTATCTGTTTTATGCGCCATTGATGAATGCTGCGCTGGCAGCAAAAATGACACTGGAAAGCGAACTGCGTACAGCCTTGAACAGCAACCAGTTCGTCATGCATTTTCAGCCGCGTGTTGATCTTGTAAGCGGGCACATAGTCAGCGCAGAAGCCTTGATACGCTGGCAGCATCCAGAACGTGGCCTGATTTATCCCGGGGACTTTATTCCTGTAGCAGAGGACACGGGTTTGATAGTACAGATAGGTGAATGGGCAATCAAGGCTGTGTGCGAGCAGCAGGCTGCCTGGCGCGAGCAGAAAATCGATATTGTCCCGGTGGCAGTCAACCTGTCCGCCGTACAGTTCAAGAATGGCAAAATCCTCGACATCATCCAGGATGCCATCAATAGCCACGGACTCGAACAGCATCATATCGAATTTGAACTTACCGAGTCTGTCGTCATGGGCAACCCGGAAGAAGCCGCACAAACGCTGAAAGCCATCAAGACCATGGGCATGCAATTATCCCTGGATGATTTCGGCACGGGCTATTCTTCACTGGCTTATTTGAAACGTTTTCCATTTGATTTCGTCAAAATCGACCGCGCCTTCATCATCGATGTGACCAATAATCCTGGCGATGCCGCCATCACCACCGCAGTGATAGCCATGGCACATAGCCTGAATTTGCGTGTCGTGGCAGAAGGCGTAGAAACCGAAGGGCAATTGCAATTACTGCGCAGGCTGCGTTGCGATGAAATACAGGGCTATTATTTCAGTCGCCCGGTACCTGCCGATGCCTTCGCCACCATGCTGCGCGAGGGAAAACGCCTGTTGCCGCCGAAAGAAGTTGTTGATGGCACCAAAACCCTGTTGATCGTCGATGACGAGCCAAATATCGGTTCCGCACTCAAACGTTTGCTGCGTGGTGAGGGTTACCACATCCTGACTGCAACCAGTGGCCAGCAGGGCCTGGACCTGCTGGCAGTCAATCCGGTGCAGGTGATCATTTCTGATCAGCGCATGCCCGGGATGATAGGAACAGAGTTTTTGCGTATCGTCAAAGAACTGTATCCAGACACCATACGTATCATCCTGTCGGGTTATTCCGATCTGGTGCCTATAGCTGAAGGCGTGAATCGCGGGGAAGTCTTCAAGTTCCTGACCAAACCCTGGGAAGATGCTCAATTGAAGGAAAATATTCGTGATGCTTTCAGGCGTCACCGGCCGGATGCCTGATCCCTGAGCCTGAGCTAAGATTGATGATGCCTGCCTTTGCTTTTCGGCGATAATGCTGAAACACATTTCGCCATGGATAGTCGGAATTCAACACCCCAGGGCGATGCACCGGCAAAACAGTTAATCTACAGAGGTTTGCATGAACACAGAAAACACGTCCATACCAGAAGCAAGGACCACCCAAGATGAGGCTTTTCTGGATGCAACAGAAGTGCGCGTCCTTGGCGTACTGGCAGAAAAAGAAGCCGCCACGCCCGACAATTATCCGCTGTCATTAAATACCCTGGTCAATGCCTGCAACCAGCTCACCAGCCGCGACCCCGTCATGTCCGTGACCGAATCCGAAGCGCTGGAGGCCATAGACAGGCTGGCCGCCAAGAAGCTGGTGAACGCCATCCACCAGGCCGGTGCCCGTGTCGCCAAGTACGAACACCGCATGCGCATCAAATGGATGCTCGACCAGCCCAAGGTGGCCGTACTGACCATACTCATGCTGCGCGGCTTCCAGACCGCAGGCGAAATCCGCGCCCGCGTTGGCCGCCTGCATGAATTTGCCAGCGTCGCCGATGTTGAGAAATGCCTGGACTACCTGATGGACAAATACCCACCACTGGTCGCGCGTTTGAACCTGACGCCGGGCACCAAGGAGCCGCGCTATGCGCACCTGCTGTCTTGTGATGAAGAAGGCCTCGATCAAGCAGAAGCTTCCAGTTTTTCCAGCGGCGGTGGCGCTTCAAAAAATGACAGGGTCAGCCAACTGGAGACAGAAGTCGCGCAACTGAAGCAGCAGGTAAGCGATTTGAGTGCGCAGTTTGCAGAGTTCAAGAAGCAGTTTGAGTAAGGCTTTTCAGATATTCTATTTTCATATTCATGCTTAAGACCCACATATCGACCTTGCATTATTTGTTGTGCAAATTATTGGATTCGACAATTACCGAACAAAAATTCCATTCGGAATTTGGACACGCGCTCTCCAAATATGCCAAGTACATTAATGACAGACCGTATTACCCACTGAACGACCTGACATCAATGTCGGGTGAAAAATTACGAAAGTACGCGTCAGATGCGTTAGCGCGGCTTCCCAGAGAGGAATTAGATCGAAGTACCAGGAAGTGGATCGAAGATAATTTGGTAGATGAGGATGCGTTCAGTTTTCATGATAAGGATGGGCAACCAAAATTTGGCCAAATTTTGCAGCTCTATCATACTGAAATTGAAAAAGAGTCTTTTCTACTCTCTGCACTGAATGGAACAATACAACAACCAACATTCAAATATGCAGATTTACTGGCAGTCTTGAAGGAACAAAGTTCGAATGAATTGGGTGCGTGGGTATTATGCAATGAGCCCGATAATGCTTTTGCAAATATTGAATACCTATGGACATTGGGTGAGGTTTATGAGGAGCCGGAGCAGCTTGCTAAAATTGAGCGGATTCGTGGTGACTCAGTACAATGGGGTGATTGTTTTTTGATGCTGCTGCCGAAAAGCAAGAATTGGTTGCTATTGAATACCTATCGTTTTTCGAGTTTTGAGATTTCACTACATGCAAAAGCTGAATTTGTTGACGCAGTGCTTTCTGACGCGCGTCTTTTCAATTCCATGCCTGCCAGAGTGCGGCGAGGGGATTAATTTGCAAAGCTTAAGAAATGATTTGATTAGTATGAGGCTGTATAAGCCTGAATTACCTGAGACAACATGATTTCAAAACAGTATGTCAGCCGCGTCAGCCTGCGCAGAGATATCGTTGAATCTTTCGATCGCTATCCCTTCTCTTTGCCCGCGATAAAAAACTTCGAGTATGTCGATCTGCATCCCAAGATTACTTACTTTGTCGGCGAAAATGGTTCGGGTAAATCTACCTTGCTGGAAGCGATCGCGGTTTCTCTGGGCTTTAATGCCGAGGGTGGTACCAAGAACTTCAGCTTTGGTACACGGCGTTCACATTCTGTGCTGGATGAATATCTGCGCATTGCCAAAGGCATACGCAAGCCGCGTGATGGTTTCTTTTTGCGGGCTGAGAGCTTCTTCAATGTGGCTACTGAAATTGAAAAACTGGATGAGGAACCAGGTAGCCCGCCGATTATCAATTCCTATGGCGGCATCTCATTGCACGAGCAATCGCACGGTGAATCCTTCCTTGCATTGATGACAGAACGTTTCGGCGGCCAGGGCTTGTACATACTCGATGAACCTGAGGCTGCGCTGTCGCCACAAAGGCAACTCGCGGTCCTGTCACGCATCCATGATCTGATAGAGGATAATTCCCAATTCATCATCGCTACCCATTCACCGATACTCATGGCTTATCCTGATGCCTGCATCTACCAATGCGGCAAAGAAGGTATCTCTGAAATTGCGTATGAAGACACCGAACACTACAAGGTCACACGGGATTTTCTGGCGAATCCCAAGCGCATGCTGGATATGTTGATGGAGCGTTGAGTTTTGAATTAGGTGGATTTCTGAAAGACCAAAAAGCTCACCACTGAGGCACCGAGGGAAGAAAGGCTGCTGACAAGCAGCCTTCGTTACGCAGGCGAACGGCATGCCGTTCGATTTCCCTGCTACACCACAGAGGATTCACAGAGAAAATTCTTTGATGAAGTCTCTGTAAAACCTGAGTGTCTATGTGTTGATAGATATTGCCCTGACTTGATTACTTGTGATTGAGCATGGCAATCACGACGACGACTGCGATGGCCAGCAACACCGCCCCAGCAATTTTCCACGCTGAATACGGACGCTCACCCTGCACCTGGCCAGTCTGGCCGTTCACCAGAAAGCGGTAAGTCTTGTCGCCATATTTATAAGACGACAGCCAGATAGGCAGCAGGATGTGCTTGAAGCTGATATTCGAATAGCGCGGCTGCATCGCAATGATGCGCTGGTGGTCGCCACCGATATCACGGCAGATAGCATTGCGGATTTCACCTTCCATCTTGCCCTGGGCATCGACAAAGCCTGGTTCCAGTCCCACCTGGTAAGCCTCTACCGTAAAGCCGGATACATAATCATCGCGGTAACCCTGCAGTTTTTCCAGACGCCAAGGCGCGAGATTTTCTGCATACGAAGTTGGCAGTGTCTTTGAACCCACGACCAGCACATCATCAAACGACACTTGCACTGCGCCCACTGCCGGGTACCAGTTGGTACGGGTCACCTGCCGGCTCTTGGTTTCGCCGTTTTCAGTATAGTTTTCTGTTACCGTGTAATCGACGCCACGCTGGCCCTGATAGGTAGTGTCGCTATCTGCATCATACGTCCAGTAAGGGGTATAGATGCCCTTGAGGCCACGTTCTGCCCTGTAAGCCTGCTTCAGCGCATTTGGCGCGAACCACAAGCCGGTAATCCAGTTGGCAAACTTGCTGCGCGCTTCTGATTCCTTGATATCAAACGGGGCAATCGCCTTGGGTCTGATCTTGCGGGCAGAATAGGCATTGGCAGCGATCAGCGGCACCGCGCAAAACGGGCAGCGGTCAGACACCAGATTGGCCGCCAGTTGCGACTCTGCCCCGCAGCCTGTGCATTTCACATGCTGGCTGGCGAGCATGGGTTCATTGCCAGCCTGTTCTGCCAGGTAAGCCTGATAGTCCAGCTCTTCTACCGCCGCGACCGTGGCTTCCTTGTCTTCAGGGATTTCATTCTTGGCACCGCAATACGGGCATTGCAGGGCGTGCTGGCCAGGCGCATATTCCAGCTTGGCACCACAAGATTTGCAGGGATAGTTTTTTGTCGTCACAGGTGATGATTCCAGAACAAAATAGAAGGCGTCGCTACCATCAGGCGCGACGCCACATCAGAGGATGATTTATTGCGGTGGCAGCGGTGGAGGCATCGCCGCAAACAAGCCAGACAAATCAGCCTGTTCACCCGCCTTGCCCCAGGCAGCCATGCCCTGACGCCATACCAGGCTGTCACGCGTCAAACTGCCATTGCCCACGTGAGATTGCAATACGCCCAGATCAAACGGCCCGGTCTGCGCACCGTTTTGCGCGACAAAATAAGATACCGCTGTTGGCAAAGGTGGTGGCATACCGCCGCCTGCCGCTGGTGCAGGAGCGGCAGCAGGTGCTGCTGCCGGTTGTGGATTATTACCAAACATCGTGCCCATGCTCTGGCTCAACATACCACCCACGCCTACCCCCATCATGGCACCAGCCATGCCGGGGTTTTGCGCCGCGTCACGCAAAGCCTGCGCACCCTGATATTGAGCGAACTGGTTCATATTGCCGATCACGCGCATCGCACCCTGCTGGTCGATGGCTTTTTCCACTTCTTCCGGCAAACCTATGTCCTGCACCTGCACTTCGCACAGTTCCAGACCATATTGCACAAAGTCAGAAGCAATTTTTTCCTGTATGCGCTTGCCCACTTCAGTGACCTTGGCTTCCAGGTCGATGACAGGCACGCCAATTTCAGGCATCACTTCCTTGATGCGCATGCCTATCTTGCCGCGCAGGTTTTCTTCTATATCCGCGGTCGTAAAATCAGCCTTGGTGCCGACCAGCTCAGACAGCATGGCCTTGGCATCCACGATGCGTATGCCATAAATACCAAACGCAGTCACACGCACCACGCCAAATTCAGGGTCGCGCATGGTGGCAGGGCCAGCCGTGCCCCACTTCATATTGGTAAAGCGGGTAGTCTTGAAGAAATACACTTCCGCCTTGAAAGGGCTGTTAAAGCCATACTTCCAGCCCTTGAGCGTACTTAGCAAAGGCATGTTCTCGGTCGATAGCTCATACATGCCCGGCGTGAACACATCCGCCACCTGCCCCTTGCCCATCTGGCCTTCATTGACCATGATGGCAATCTGCCCTTCGCGCACCGTCAGCTTGGCACCCATCTTGATTTCATTCTGATAGCGCTCAAAGCGATGCACCATCACATCGGGACTGTCATCCAGCCATTCGACAATATCGATAAATTCATTGCTGAGCTTATTCCACAGACCCATAGTGTTCTCCAAAAAACAAAATTCTTGCAGGATGCTGGCAGGCAATTCTATTGATAGCGGCCAACAGCTATTCGGCGGATACCAGTATATCCGGCGTAGGCGAAGTATTGCTGAATTGGTACATTATCACAAGGGTTGGGGAAGGGAATTATTGATATTGTTTCTGAACGTAAATAAGCAAAACGCGCATTTTCAAAAATACATCAGTTCTGTTAATTACTTTTAAATCGTACATGCCCTGTTTTAATATAGATGGGTCTATATTCTTGTGTAATTTTGCAATTTATCTCCAGTAGGATAATTTATGCCTGTTTCCATCAATGAACTCATCACAAAGGCAATTGAACCTGATGACCTGAAAACAGATGGACAATTGACATCGCCGCGCAGTTATGGTGTGTACGAGATTAAGGGAGCGAAGCAAGACAGCATTTACAGGCAAGGAAATCACCCTGTGCGTTTGCGTGAACTTCGAAAGGAATTCCCAGAGGTTGAATTGAAGTACTTATTTTCCTCGAAAGAAGATGCAGTTCAGGTAGCTGCCATGCTAAATGCCAGAGATAAAAAAACAGTTACGCGAAAAATATCCAGACAGGCGAATCTCCCATCAAGTCCGAAGTCTAAAATTTCTGGGCAAAGTATCGTTCACCCAAGCAAAATCCTGGTTCAACTTTTTGAGCATAAGCCATATCAGGGTGTTGCACCTGAAGCATCACGTTTTTTGTTTGTTGGTCTTGATGCCAATTATGATGTGAATATAGAGAAGATGTCCATTTTCCCAAAAGTGCTTGAGTACCATGAAGATGGCGAGAAGTTTTGGCATACTCACGAAGTACATCATCCATTTTTGCTAGATGAATATCGAGGTGATGGAAAGCGTTATCACCAGAATTTTGAGCGTATAGGATTCAGAACAGAACACGCTCATTTGATTTCTTTCGCTGAGTTATTTCATCTCCCAACGGTTGGACGCAACAAGCTTTCGGTTGAAGATTTCGATGTCACTCATTTGAAGCGATTGAATCAAGCAATACTTGAAGGCGAAGCTACTCACATCTTCATTTCCCCCGCTGTTGCCAGCTTGATGCGTGCTAGTGGAGCATTTTCCTGGATACCCAGCCGACCAGAAAATACAAGTGATGTGCTACCAGTCTTATTTCGGTATGCTAATAAAAAAGTTTATTCTCTTTTGCATTTTTCTAATTATGGTAAATATCAAGCTCTCTTGTATTCTCAATTAGATGCAATCTGGAATTTAAAAACGGTATAAACCGTGAAATCAACACCTCGTTTCAACGTTCTTTTTTTCCAATACACGCTCAAAAATACTATGGTTTTTCATAGTTTATGCCTGATTATTCTCACTTTCCGATAGAAATGTATAGGATTTGCTTTGTATTAAATTTTGGTTGATGTGAGCGTGGTGAAACTATTGCTTAAATAACCCACATCCTTGTCAGGAGTAAGAATGTGGATATGAAAAAGGTGAGTAAATACGGCTCCAATTGGTTATGTCACCCTGCCTGATCCACCCTCTCCAGTCTCCCTGCACTCGCTCCCCAGCTCCTCAACTTATGCCCCTTCACCGCATAAAAGAAAATCATCAGATAGCAGGGCAGCATGACCCAGTAGGCGGTTTGGGAGTTGCCTGCGTCGGAGAATTTACCGTATAGCATGGGTAGCAGTGCACCGCCAGCGATGCCCATGATGAGCAGGGCGGAACCGGCGGCGGTGTATTTGCCCAGGCCTTGCAGGGCGAGTGGCCAGATGGATGGCCAGACCAGGGCGTTTGCGAGGCCTAGCATGGCGAGGAACATCACGGTGTTTGGTACTACCGGCACGCCTGCCCAGCCGATGATTGCCTGGGCAATGCTGGTGTCCGTGGCTGAGCTGGTAGCAACGCCGATGGTGAACAGCAGGCCGCTCACTGCTGAGAACAGCAGGGCGGTTTTTTGTGTCATCAGTTTGGGGATGGTGGTGGCACCGAGGATGTAGCCTATGACCATGAAGCTCATGGTGTAAGAGGTCAGTACGGTGTAGTTGTGCACGCCGAGGTTGCGGCCATACAGGCCTATGGTGTCACCGGCGATGACTTCGACGCCGACATAGGCAAACAGCGACAATGCGCCCAGCACAAGTTGCGGGTATTGCAGCACGCCCCATCTGGTGACTTCGGGCTGGTTCTTTTCTTCTTCTGCCCTCAATTCTGGCAGTGAAGAAAAATGCACGATGACCATCACCACCAGCAAGCCAGCCGCCATGATGGCATAAGGGTAGACCAGGCGTGATGACAGTTCTGAACGCAAGGCAAGGCGGCCAGCATGATCGAGTGCAGCCAGTGCAGTGTCAGAATATTTTTCTATGCCGGACAAGATCAGTGCAGAAAACACCAGTGGCACGACGATGCCCGCACCCTTGTTGAACAGACCCATGATGCTGATGCGCATGGCGGCGCTCTCGCGTGATCCTATGCAGACGATGTAGGGGTTGATGGCAGTTTGCATCAGCGTCATGCCGGTGGCCAGTGTAAACAGGGCCAGCAAAAAGAAGCCGTAATAGCTGGTCTTTGCTGCGGGGATAAACAGTAATGCCCCAACTGCCATGATGCCCAGGCCCAGTGTCATGCCATTCTTGTAGCCGGTACGGCTGAGTATGGCGGCAGATGGCAGGGCCATGACGGTGTAGGCGATATAAAACGCAAATGTCACCCATAGCGCCTGGAAGTTATTGAGGTCGCAGACTATTTTTAAAAACGGGATCAGCGAGCCATTGAGCCAGGTGGCAAAGCCCAGGATAAAAAACAAGAGGCTGATAAAGAACATGGCAACGACCACATCCTTTGTTGATCCCGTTGCTTGATCATTGTTGTTCATGAGGTGTTCCAGACATATTTTAAATGGTCACTTGAGCTGACGAACTATCATCGTCCTTGCCGGGACATCGGGCAAAAAAGCCTCCCTCACAGAGTGATCAGGGGAGGCTTTGTGTTACTGGCCTGGATTGCTCCTGGCCATCATCGTGCAGATCAGAACTTGGCCCTGACACCTACGCTGTAACGTGCGCCGTTTTCATACACGCCAACTGGCAGGCCATCCGTGGTGTTGGTGCGTATCACAGAATTGGTCAGGTTGACGGCTGTCGCAAACAGGCTGATCTTTGGTGTGATGTCCCAGTTGGCTGTAGCGTCCCACTGGCCATAGGCGCTGGTAACATCCTGGCCGCCTTCATCCAGGCCACCGTAGGATTTGGAACGGTAGTTATACGACAGGCGGAAACTGATGCCGTTCTTTTCATAATAACCGCTGGCATTCAACTGATTGCGTGAATTGCCGATGACATTCAGTTTTTGGCCGCCAGCGATGGAACCTGCCTTGGCATCAGTAAAGGTATAGTTCACGATGGCGCCAAAACCATTACCAAAAGCTTGTTGCCATTGCAGTTCCAGACCATTGATGACAGCACCATTGTCGGCATTATGCGGACGTGTTACCGGGCGTGTTACGCCACCAACATTTTCTTGCGCTGTCGAAGTGTAGATGAAGGTATCCAGACGTTTGGTGAACAGCGTGGCAGACAACATAGATGCATCAGCAAAATACCATTCTGCACCTATCTCGGCCTGGTCGGCGTGGTAAGGCTTGAGCAGAGGATTACCGGCAGTGGCGGCGTTGGTAGTGCCGCTGACTTCGGTACTGGCACTGAGGTCGCTATAGGTGTTGCGTGCCATCACACGGGCTACTGCACCGCGCAGTATCAGGTCTTTGCGCAAGTCATACACCACGTTCAGGCTGGGCAAGACATCGTTATACGTACGTGTCGTGCTGCCGATGACATAGTTACCCTTGCCGGTCAGGTCTTGATAGGCTTCAGATGTCTGCTCAGTCTTGACCAGGCGTACACCGAAGTCACCGCGCCATTTGTCTGCAGCAAAATCAGCCTTGACATAAGCTGCAGTAATCTTCTCTTGTATCTTGTAGTACTCGCCCTTGGCTTCGTTATAGACCATGCCTTTGTCGTACATGGCAAAGCCCTTGCTCGCAGCCAGTGCATCGTTAACCCATGCATATTGGGTCAATGAACCAGAGGTTGCTGCAGCCTGGCTCAGCAGTGGTGATGGGCCAGTGGACAGATCAGCCAGACTCAAAGATTGCCAGCCGGTGCTGCCAGGGCCTACCGTGCCTATGGTGCGATGATTTTGCACGGTGTTGTCGCGGTATTTCAGGCCCAGCTTGATGTCCTTGATGAAAGAACCAGTCAGGTCCCATGTCAGGTCACCCTGTACATAGTTTTCTTTGCTTTCCATCTTGCGTACCCAGTCACGTGCATTTTGCAGCGTGAGCTTGGTTGGGTCGAGTGGGCTCATGTCGAGGTAAGACACTTCATAAGTATCTGGCGCGATATTCACAGTGGCGCGGGTATTGCCGGTGAACCAGAAGTTACGGTCATGCTTGCTGCCGCCTTCGGCAGAGGTGGAACCTAACTGACCATGCAGCTTCCAGCCATCGCCTTCATAATTGCCTTCCAGATCAAGTATCTTGGATTTGATATAGGCTTCGCGGTAGATAGGCTCAAACGAAACGCCAGTTGTCGGGCCGACTGTGCCGCCAACTACTGCCTTGGTGCCGTCAGAGGTCGTGATGAAGCGCGGATTGGTGATACGGATAACATTATTTGCATCTGCCAGACCACCAATTTGCCACAGGTAGTTCTGGTTATTATTATCCATGTTCATGTCTGAATTGATGTAATTCAGAGAGATATCGCTGTCACGGTTAGGCTTGATCTGCAGAGTCACATTGCCAGTCGTGCGTTCACGGTCCTGACGGAAAATCGCAGAACCACCGCCCCATGATGCATAAGCGTTTGGTGTCGCGACATTATTTTGATCGACGATGGTGTATTTGGTGGAGTCAGTAAAATTCTCCAGACCATCACGGCGCATCGTGCGTTTTTGTTTACTCAGGGACAGTAAGATACCCAGCGTGTTTTCATCATTCTTCCAGTTCACCAGACCAGAAATCTGTGGATCAGTCTTTTTGGGCAAGTCAGAATAAGTTGCCTCCAGTGAGAATTGCGCGGTCAAAGGTGTTTTGAATTGCAGAGGCTTGCGCGTCTTGACATTGACCAAACCGCCTATGCTGCCTTCATCCAGATCAGAAGATGGGCTCTTGTAAACATCAAGACTGCCTACCAGTTCAGAAGGCAAAATGTCATAGTTGAAGCCACGGCTTTGGGAGTCATTTTTCCACCAGTAAGCAGACGCGACTGACTGACCATTCAACTGCGTCATGTTCAGGCTTTTGTCGGTACCGCGTACAAAAATGTCGCGGCCCTCACCCCAGGTGCGATCGACAGAAATGCCAGGTACGCGTTGCAGCGAATCGGCGACGTTTTTGTCAGGAAATTTACCTAAATCTTCTGAATTGACTGTGTCAACAATATTTTGTGAGTCGCGTTTGCCAGCCAGGTTTTTTTTCAACGTGTCGCGTATGCCGCGCACTTCTACGACTTGTGATCCTGGTGCAGTTTCTGGTGTTTCATCGGCAGCATAGACGATATTAAACGCCGTGGTGCTGACGATCAGGGCAATCAGTTGCGGTAACAGCTTCTTCTTGAATACGGGGGTGTTCATGCAAATCTCCTTCAGTTGGTTTTACTCGTTGGTATCACATCTTCTTCTTTTGGCGCAGCAATTTTGACCTCGTTCTGAATTGCTTTAATCAAGGCAAAAAATCTTTACTATTTTCTTTATTCTTGTAATTTTCACTTGCGCATCAAGCGCTAAAAAAAGCCGACGCCGCACTGGGCGTCGGCAAATCAATCATACGACTTGGGGGAGGTATGATCTTAACGCTTGAACTCTCATCGCTTAAACTTACTTGCACTTGCAACACTATTTTGTATTCTTGCGGCTGCTTCCTTGCCTGTGACCGTGCCATTCAATAGATCGGCATTCACATTCCATAATTCCTGTTCCATGCTCGGTTGGCCACGGTTCAATATCTGTGCATTGACGCGTATACTGGATTCACAAGCCGTGCGCCATTCCATCATCTGTTTACCTATGGGGTCGCGCACAGCGATCAAGTGATTCGACAGTGAAAAAAATCCGGTGACGCGGTTGGTATACAGATCAGCAAATTCTTGCGAACCCAGCCATTCGAGGAATTTGTAGGCATCTTCTTTATTACGTGATTTTTTATTGATGCCTATGCCTATGTCCATGTGATCAAGGATGTAGCATTTGTCACCAGTGGTGCGCACGGGGGGCGCAAACACGCCAAAATCCAGACCCTGTACCTGATTGAAATAAGAGATATCCCATGAACCAACTGGATAAACCGCCGCCTTGCCAGAAGCGAATTGATGCTGGCTGTCGCTGTAGGTTTGCGTGCTGGCGGTGCTTGGTAAATACGAGCCTAGTTTGGCTGCATAATCAAAGGCCGCCACATACTGTGCATCAGTAAATTTTGCCTTGCCAGCGATAAGCGCCTTGCGGCCGGCTTCACCATGCCAGTAGTTAGGGCCTATGCTGGTGAACAGGGTTTGTGTGGCTTCCCATTTTTCTGCTGTACCCAAGGCGAGTGGAACATAGCTGCCATTCTTCTTTACTGTATCCAGCACTGTCAAAAATTCTGCCTGAGTTTTTGGTGCCTGCAGATTGAGTTTCTTGAAGATTTTTTTGTTGTACAAGAAGCCGTGAATGACAGACGCCACTGGCATGCAAAAAGTCGCTTTTGCATCATCGGTTTGCCATGCCAGCAAGGCGGTTGCTTCAAAATGTTCCATGCCCGGTTTGCCGTCCAGCTTGTCCAGATAACCCTTGTTATATAAAGACTGCGATACATCAAAGGGGCGGCAAGCCACCAGGTCCCCGGCTGTGCCATTGGCAAAATGTGCTTGCAGGCTGCTGTCGTATTCCGTCGGCGTAGTAGGCGCGAAGCGTATGTCTATGCCAGGGTGACGTTTGGCAAATGCCGGTATCAGGACTGTCTCCCACAAGGCCTTGTCATCCACGCGCCAGCTTTCCAGGACGAGCGTGCCGGCATTGGCAGTGCTCATCATGGCGGTGGCGCATAACATGGCGATGTGGGGGATGCGGTTCAAAAGAAGACCTTTATTGAAATTTTTTTAGTAAATGAATCAACGTACGCACCTTTTGTTCCCTCCCTTTCAAGGGGAGGGTTAGGGTGGGGATGGGTTTCAGTTGATTGACCTGAAGTCAAATTGCGATAGAAACCCATCCCCATCCCACCCTTCCCCTTGAAGGGGAAGGAGTTTCAACAGCTTTGCAAACACTCTTCATTCATCGATTTATCGATATAAATGAATTACTTGAAACCGATACTAGCAATGCGATGAATGTAATGCCACTTGCATATCTGTTTAGTGCATCTTTTTATAAGTGTTTGATTTATTAGAGTTTTGTGTGAACTGGTCAGGTGAACAGCTTACAAATCCTTACCCGGTTTTTTCGTCGGTATTGCTGTGCACTGGGGCGTGGATGATTTACAGGCGTGTGAATTCCTAAGCTGATAAAACTTAACTTAAGAATTCCTTACAAAACTTTACAAAAGTCCGGATTCGGGTGTTGTGAATCGTGCAGATGAGTCTCAGCTTGTCCACATGCGACAAGCTGAAGCAGGAAAAGATGAATGGAAGAAGTGCCAAGTCAGGCGGTGTCTTCGTTGGGCAGGCTAATGATGGCCTTCAGCCCGCCATCAACATGATTTTCCAGCACCAGCGTGCCGCCATGGGCTTCGATGACGCTGCGGGCTATGCCCAGCCCCAGACCCATGCCGCTTTCATTCTGGCTGCGGCCATGTACCAGACGTACATAGGGATCGAACAGGCTGGGTAGAGCGTCTTCCGGCACGCCTGGGCCGTGGTCGCGTACTTCGATGATGACGCTATCGGCAGCAGCACGTACGCTGATTTCTGCGCGTTCGCCATAGTAGAGGGCATTGTCGAGCAGATTGCCTATTGCACGTTTCAGCGCCAGTGGTTTCCCATAGACGGTCACGCCTGAGTCTGCAAACTCCACATTGTGCTTGGCCAGGTGGGCGCTGCGTACCAGCCTGCGTATCAACGGGTCCAGCCTGACTTCAGTAGGGTTTTCATGAATGTCGCTATCTTTCACGCATTGCAGAGCACCCTTGACCATCATGTCAAGGTCATCGAGGTCTTCTTCAAATTCGCCACGCAAGACATCGTCGTCGAGCAATTCTGAACGCAGCTTGAGACGTGTGATGGGCGTACGCAGATCGTGTGAGATGGAAATGAACAGGCGCTCGCGGTCTTCGATATAGCTTTGTATGCGCTGGCGCATGGCGCTGAAGGCGCGGGCAGTATTGATGAATTCCTTGCTGCCTGTCTCTGGTAAGTCTGGTACCTGCTCACCTTTGCCAAAGGCAGCGGCGGCATCTGACAAGGCCGCCAGTGGCCGCGTGATCCAGCGTACCACCATGATGGACAGTAGCAACACCGCTGCCAGTGACAGGCCCTGCAAAACCAGGCGGTCAAAGGATAAGGGATCATTACCCTTCAAAAAGTAAGGGTTGGGCATCAGGGCCGCCAGGTATAACCAGTTGCCCGGTTCCAGTTCGGTTTGTATCACCAGCACAGGAGCAGGTTCTGGTTTGATCAGCAAGATATGCTGCACCCAGCTTTCAGGCAAATCGGTGATGCGGGTACCTTCGACAGAGGTAGTCAGTTGGTCTGGCCAGGCAAAGGCGACTTTGAATTCAGGATATTGCGGCAAGTCAGACTTGAGGGTATTGCCGACCTTGCCCAGCACAGTATGGGCCAGTGCCTGTGATTCTATTTCTGTGATGGGTACATAGGCATTATTCGCCTGTACAAAAAAACGCGTGCCACCCATTTCGCGGAATTGTTGTATCAGCACTGTGCGGTAGTTAGGCGGCAGGCTGCGGAAGAATCGTATTGCACTTGACGCACTGTGCGCCAGGTATTGCGCCGCTGTGGTCGCTTCTATCTCGGCCTTGGCACGTTGCTGAGTGGTCCAGATGGCGCTGCCCACGAGTTGCGTCAGCAGCACGCCGCAGACCATCACCAGCGACAAGCGCCCCAGCAGCGATTGCGGCAGCCAGCGCCTCAGCATGATGGCCGTTTCAGGCACTGGCCACGCTCACGTCAGCCGAGAATACATAACCGGCACCGCGCACGGTCTTGATCAGTGTGGGCTGCTTGCTGTCATCCTTGAGCAGCAGGCGCAGGCGACTGATCTGTACATCGAGTGAGCGATCCAGTGGGCCGGCATCGCGGCCACGGGTTTCTTCTGACAGCACATTGCGGTCCAGTACGTCGCCCGGGTGCTCGACAAAATACTTCAGCAATTGATAATCGAGTCCCGTCAGTGCCACCAGTTCTCCAGTATTGTCTGTGACCTTGCGCTCTACTAGGTCCAGCGTGAAGCCCACAAAGCGGTAATAACGTGGTGCTGCAGCCACGTCGGCAGAGCCAGTGCGACGCAAGATAGCCTTGATACGCGCCAGCAGTTCACGCGGGTTATAAGGCTTGGCGATGTAATCATCGGCCCCCAGTTCCAGCCCGACGATGCGGTCAGTGTCGTCTGAGCTGGCAGTCAGCATGATGATGGGGATATTGGATTTTTGCCGGACTACCTTGCACAGGGCAAAGCCATCGGTATCGGGCAACATCACATCAAGTATCACCAGCGACAACTGGTTCATCTGGCTATTGAACTCGGCCACGAAGCTCTCGCCATTGTGCGAGAGGATAACTTCATACTGATTTTTTTCCAGATAAGTTTTCAGTAACACCCGGGTTTTCTGGTCATCGTCGACTATCAGTATTTTGCGTGTCATCTTTGTCTGCCTCACATTTTATGGAGTTTGTTTTTTATTATTGCCAAATGTCTTGTACATCGCCACCAGCCTGGCCTGAGTGTCGGCTGGGCTGACCGTGGCATCGATAAAGTATCTGTGTATCACGGCGATGATGGCATCCTTACTGGTTTCATCGGTAGCCATGCGGTGTACCAGGCTGGGCGCTTGCGTCGCCGCACCCTGGGCAAAGGCTGTCCATGAGGCGCGGGCACAGCTATCCATGCGCGCCGGGTCAGCATCACGCCTTACCGATACCGAACCCTTGACGGCATTGTAGTCAGCCTGCACTGCTGGCGTGGCGACCAGGCGGGCCAGTTTTTCTTGTGCGGCGATGCGCGAATAATCATTGGTGAACATCGAAAAAGTATCGACACTATACAAATGGTATTTGCCGGTACCTGGCATGGCCGTGCAGGAAAAAGCCTCATCAGTGACAAAACCGCCATCATTGAGTTCGCCCTTGACCCAATCACCAGTGATCATCATGGCCGCCTCGTTTTTGGAAAACTGCTTCACCACTTCCGTCCAAGGGCGTTCATCTACAGGATTATTCATCCAGCTTTTCATCTGGCGCAAACGTTCCAGCGCATGGGCAAAGCGTTTGTCCATCACGGCCTGGGTGTTTTGCTTGACGAATAATTCGCGGTGATATTCTGGCCCGCCCTCGGCCAGTATCAGGTTTTCAAACAGGGTGGCAACTTGCCAGGGTTCGCTACTTTGTGCCAGTGGTATCATGCCTGCGGCTTTCAGCCTGGCTGCAACTGTGACCAGCTCATCCCAGTTTTCTGGTGGTGACAACTTTAGTGTGCTGAATATTTTCTTGTTATAAAACAGGGTGTTGATGCGATGTATGCCTAGCGGCGCCGCCACCACATGCTTGCGGTGCTGTATCAGGTTTTGTATGGTCGGGAAGAAACTGGTATTCCATTTATTGGACGCCGCAACCCTGTCCAGCTCCAGCAAGAAGCCCAGGTCTGCCCATTCGCGTATCGAGACACCAATAATTTGCGTGACTTCGGGCGCGTCATTCGCCAGCACGCGGCTCTTCAATACTTTGCCTGCACCTATGCCTGCACCGCCGGGTATGCCCGCATCGCGCCAGGTGATTCCTTCGTCCGCCATGCGTGCCGCAAGCAGGCTGGCTGCCTTGCGTTCGCTGGCCGAGGTCCACCAGTGCAAGACTTGCAGCGTGCTGTCGGATTGCGGTGTGGCTGCATGAACTTTGATAGTGCAAAACGCCACGCACAAAACCCCAAGCGCCGCCGTCCTGACAAAGCGCCAGGCTGGTGGTGATGCAACAAGATGATGGACGGGCGAAATCAAAAGAGCTTTTCCGGGCAGGTTATTGCAGCAGGGAAATCAGGTTTTCAGGCTTGATCAGGAAGATCGAACCGGATGCATATTACCAAAGGGGGCTGCTTTCTGGTAGGCATTGTTCCGCGGACTTACGCAAAACCGCCCCAGCTGCGTTGCAGCTCCCTAAGTCTTACCGTTGTACTAAAGTACTGTCTTCGTCGCTACGGTGTAGTCGGGGTTTCAGACAATACATTGTCTGCCGACGGAACGAACCTCCCTTACCAGGGAGGTTCCCTTGGCGATAGCCTTGCTGGGACATTTTTGCGTAAGCCCTTTTTTTGTGCGCACAGAATCTCGCGGAGTTGTTGTTTTCAAGAGATAAACAACATTCAAATCATGTATGCGTGTTTAATCCCTTTTCCTCACTACTACCTTCTCCAGCAAATCAAACCCCCACTGCGTCAACAAAGCCAAAGCCGCCGCAGGCAAGGCACCTGCCAGCAGCATCTGATTATCATTCAAGGCCAGTCCTATGGTGATGCGTTCACCGTAACCACCGGCACCGATGAAGGCGGCGATGGTTGCCGTGCCCACGCTCATGACTGCTGCAGTTTTAACGCCCGCCAGTATCATTGGCAGGGCCAGAGGCAAGTCTATATTCAACAGACGGTCTCGCGATGACAGTCCCAAGGCTTGCGCTGCCAGGAGTAACCCAGCTGGTACCTGCACCAGACCTACACAGGTATTGCGAACTATTGGCAGCAAGGCATATAGCGACAGGGTGATCAGGGCGGGCACAAAACCTATCCTGCCCAGCAGGGGGATCAACATCGCCAACAAGGCCAGTGAGGGGATGGTTTGCAAAATACCGACAGTCGCCATGACGATTTCACGCAAGCGCGGGGCAAAGGCGGCAATGATGCCCAACGGGATACCCACTAAGCAGGCCAGGGCAACTGACAGCAATACCAGCGTCAGATGCTGCCAGGTCAGTTTCAAGAAATCTGCACCAAACAGTTTGGACATGAAGCCAGCACGCACCGTAGTTGCCGGTGACTTTGCCACAAATTGCTGCGCCGCCTGGGCAAAGCTCTGCCCGTCAATTTCTACTGCTGCATTCATCGCTATCATTTGCGCATTGTCTATCTTGCCTTCCAGCTTCTGTATGGCGGCCCAGGCTTGCGGGAAACGCGCAGGCACATCCAGGCGATAAAGCAAGACCGCGTCATAACGCGGGAAGTAATTTGCATCATCCACCAGCACGCGCAAGCCCAGTTGTTTAATCTTGGCATCGGTAGAGTAAATATCAATGACATCTACCTGCTTTGCAGTCAGGGCTTCATAAGCGATACCATGATCCAGTCCACTGGCTTGTTGCGGCAGGTGATAGCGTTTGACCAGCCCCGGCCAGCCATCGGCGCGGCCCAGAAATTCATGCGAGAGACCAAAGCGCAATTCAGATTTTTTCGCCAGATCAGTCAGCGATTTAATATCCCCGGCATCAGGCCGCATCGCCAGTGCATAGGTATTATTGAAACCCAGAGGCACGGTAACTCCTAAATCCTGTTTAGCCAGTTCCGCCTGCATCTCTTGCATACTGATTGCTTGCTCATGTTTCAGTATCTCGGTATTGATGGTGCCCATGTATTCAGGGTAAACATCGATGCTGCCATTTTTTAATGCATTGAAGACGATGGCAGTATTACCTAGCCCTTGCTGGTGCAATGCAGGACTATGGGCAACGGCAGTCTGCATCAGAATCTCACCCAATACATAGGATTCAGTAAAGCGCTTGGAGCCAACTTTGAGTGTATCGGCGGCATGTGCCTGTACTGCAAAACTGCTTAGTAAACACAGTTTCAGTGCCAAAGACAAAAGGTATTGCAGCCTGCACCAGATCAGCATGGGTTTGTGCTCCGCTAAATTGTGATCGAAACTGCGATTGACGGTACCGTATTCTACATGCCGTTTGCAATTGTCCAATTTCACCCTGATTCTGGCTGAACTGCCGCTATTCCCGTGTCTGACTCAGACCTACACTGCAAGCTCCAGATAAACCAGGAGTCGCCATGTCAAGAACAGGAACTACGCACATACCAATTTCAGCAAACATATTTAGCACTAAACAGGACATGCATGCTGATGACCCGCTCAGCGACTTCAGCGCACGCGAGATCACGCTTAATGAAGTCAGCAAGCGTGTCTATGTCGCTGGCACAGGGCCAGCCGTCATCGTCATGACAGAGATGCCCGGCATCAGCCCGCATGTGGCACGCTTTGCGCGCTGGGTGCGAGATGCGGGTTTTACGGTGTATATGCCCTCCTTATTTGGGCGTGATGGTGTGGTGGCATCGGCAGAAGAGGGAGCAGCGGTGTTCCAGAAAGCCTGTGTCAGTGCAGAGTTCCGCGCCTTTGCAGGTAAAGGCTCCAGCCCTGTGACGCTATGGCTGAGGGCGCTGGCAAGACTGGCGCATGAAGAATCTGGTGGCCCCGGCGTAGGGGCGATAGGCATGTGTTTCACCGGTAATTTTGCCTTGTCGATGATGCTGGAGCCTGCCGTACTTGCGCCAGTGGTATCGCAGCCATCCTTGCCTATGGATGATCCGGCAGGTACAGGTATAGATGCTGCCGACTTGCAAGCTGTACGCCAGCGTCTGGAGGCAGAAGACCTGACTGTCATGGCTTATCGCTTTGCTGGCGACGCATTTTGCCGTGCCCAGCGTTTTGCGGCATTTTCAGAAGCCTTGGGTGAGCGCTTCGTCAGCAAGGTGTTGCCTGACAGTGCTGCCAATCAGGATACTGCGCCTTTCTTTAAACGTTACGTAACAACACCGCATAGCGTGGTGACCGCGCACCTGATCGATGAGACAGGTCAGCCAACCATCGCAGCGCGGGATGAAATACTGGCTTTCTTTGCCCATCGTTTGAAGCAGGTGCAAGAGAAAAATGCGTAAAAAAATGCCTGGATCAAAATCCAGGCATTTGCATTAATACTGCGAAGAAGCTTACTTTTTGAACGCAGTCACAGCAGCACGTCCAACGGCTGGATCATCGGTAAAGAAGCCATCGATACCAGCTTTCAAATAAGCCGTGATCTCAGCGATAGAGTCACCACGCTGCGTCAGTGAGGCGGGGTCACCAAGGCGCATGCTAGGTGGCAGGAAAGGATTTTCCGGGCGCAGTGTCCAGGTATGTACTTTCAAACCAGCGGCGTGGGCATCTGAGACAAAGCTGGTCGCCGCACCCAGTTCATTCTTCGTATCACGCGGGATGATGACTTCCTTGTACGGCGATACAGCGTCGGCGTACTGTGCGATTTCTTTCAGACCTGCTGGTGTGACGAGGTCGGCATAAGTGCGGTTGCTGCCAGCAGCGATGAAGTCATACGGTGCATTGCGCGGTACGCCATTGACAGGCGGGTTGAGCGGATTATCAACCAGTTGCACCAGGCGCATGTCTGTCATGCCACGCAATTCTTTCAGGTTCGCCACTTCAAATGACTGAATGAATACCGCAGCATTTTTGCCCTTGTAGCCATTCGCTACCAAAACATCAACCAGGCGCTTTTCCAGCGGCAGGCCTATGGATTTGAAATAAGTCGGGTGCTTGGTTTCAGGATAGATACCGATGACGCGATTTTTTTCCTTGGCCTGTTGCTTGACCAGATCGATGACTTCTTGCAGCGTCGGTATTTCAAACTGACCATCAAAAGCCGTGTTGGCGGGGCGATTTGCCGGTATGCGTTCCTTGGCGCGTATGGTCTTCAGTTCTGCCAGAGTAAAGTCTTCGGTGAACCAGCCGGTGACAGGGATACCGTCTATGGTCTTGGTGGTTTTGCGGGCAGCGAATTGCGGCAGTGTTGATACATTGGTGGTACCTGAAATTTCATTTTCATGACGCGCGACCAAGACACCATCCTTGGTGGCAACCAAGTCAGGCTCAACAATATCTGCACCGTCATCTATTGCTCTTTGATAAGAAGCCAGCGTATGTTCAGGGCGCAGTGCAGATGCACCACGGTGGCCGGTGACGGTCGGCAATGGTGGCCATGACAGACCTGGATTTTGAAAATCAACAGGCTCGCTACTATTACCACCACAGGCGCTCAGACTCAAGCTCGCAAATACTGCGCACAGCAAATGCGCAGAGTTTTTAGATAAATTGCTCATCAAAGTATTCCTCAATATGCATTAGAAAATGAGGCCAATATAATTGGCCAGATATGTTTCGCTGCCATCATGTTGGCGTTGGCAGGAATGTAAGGCTTGAGAGTTACCAGATGATGACTTGAGGAAATTTCTTACAAACTGTTGCACCTCTGTTTTTTTAAAAGAAAATGAAAAAGGCCGACCATCATGGCCGGCCTTTCACCGTGTTACTTGCGCTGTATTACTTGAGCGGTATTACATGTAGCGCATCATGCAGCTTGCAGACTAGGATAATCCGTATAACCTTTTGCGCCCGGTGTATAGAAAGTCGCTGCATCAGGAGCATTCAAAGCTGCGCCTTGCTTGATACGGGCAGGCAGGTCAGGGTTGGCCAGGAAACTGGTACCAAAAGCTACCGCATCCAGTGTGGCGTTACTGATCGCTTGCGCTGCTTCTTCAGCGTTGTACCCCATATTGCCGATCAACACACCTTTGTAGTTGGCGCGTGCAACGGTCATTACATCACCAGTCTGTGCCTGAAAGAAGTCAGAACGCATCAGGTGCAAATAGGCCAGGTTGAATTCATTCAGACGTGTCGTCAGATAAGAAATCAAAGCCAGCGGATCGCTGTCTTTCATGCTGTTGTAGCTGTTGATCGGTGACAGGCGCAGACCGACTTTATCTGAACCAATTGCGGCACTGACTGCAGTCAATACTTCAAACAAAAAGCGTGCGCGGTTTTCTATGGAGCCACCATAGCTGTCAGTGCGCGTGTTGGCACTGTCACGCAGGAACTGATCAATCAGATAGCCATTCGCACCATGCACTTCAACACCATCAAAGCCGGCAGCAATCGCATTTTTTGCACCTTGTGCATAAGCTGCAACCAGGGCAGGGATTTCATCGATACGCAATTCGCGTGGCACTGCATTTGGGATTTTACCGTTTGGCGTATGCACTTCGCTGTCAATCGCAATGGCGCTAGGACCGACGTTTTCAACACCGTTGTTGAATGCAGGGACAGCAGCACGGCCAGCGTGCCAGATCTGCATGAATATCTTGCCACCCTTTGCGTGTACGGCATCCGTCACAACTTTCCACGCAGCGATTTGTTCTGCATTGTAGATACCTGGTTCAGCATAGAAAGCGGATGTATTTTCAGCCACCATCGTGCACTCAGTCACGATCAGGCCTGCTGTGGCGCGTTGGCTATAATATTCGGCCATCAGGGCATTAGGCATGTGGCCTGCATCAGCACGTGCACGTGTCAGCGGGGCCATCAGGATGCGGTTAGCGAGGGATACAGAACCGGTTTGCAGAGGATTGAATAACATTTCTTAATTCCTTTATTGGGCGTGTTGGGGCAGCAAAAAAACTTGAGGGCGAACTTATGAAAAAACTTATTGGGTAAGCAAATCCAGAACTCTATGTGTAGCCAACCCAGGGTACTTCAAGATAAAAATTAGACTGGTCGTCTAGAAAAAACTTATAAAAACAAATGTTTTATTACTATTGTTTGCTAAGAGGAATATGTTTCTTGTTTCAGGCTCAAAACTTTACAGCTTGAGCATCTTGCGGGTGGCTAACATGGCGCTTTCCAGCGCACTCATATCACGTCGCATCTTGGTCAGCAAACCCGCACCGAGCCACATCTGATACAGGGTCAGTGCACATGCATCAGCATCCAGGTCTGCAGGTAGTGAGCCATCAACAATGCCTTCACGCATGCAATCGGCCAGCCTGGCAATAATACTGTCGGTACCACGTTGCAAGGTGACGCGCATGGCTTCAGACAAATCAGACACCTCGCCACCGAGCTTGGTCGCCAGGCACTGGCATTGCACACCCTCACCCGGACGCTCAGGCAACCAGCCTTGCCAGTAACGCATAAGACGCTTGGCTGCAGGTATGTCCTGATTTTTCAACACCACATCAACTGCTGCCAGGTATCCGGCAAAATAATCTTCCAGCAAGGCTTCGCCAAATAATTCCTTGGACTTGAAATAATGATAAAACGAACCCTTGGGCACTGCCGCCGCCTTTAATACCTCGTTCAGGCCGACCACAGAAAAGCCCTTGCCCAGGATAATGGGCTTGGCTGTATCGAGGATATGTTGCCTGACATCGGTGCGTGGAGTGTTCATAGTTTTGAATTCTAAAACAAATTAGACCAGTCGTCTAGTTATTTTGTGCGAGGAAAAATGTGTCGTAAGTAAACGAGAGCAGGTAAATAAGATTGGTCAATGTTTTGAACGTGGATGCCATAGGCCGCGTATATTGAGTCGCTTGATTGGTTGGCAACAAACGCCACTAGGCTCCAGCCTGCGCTGGAGCGACGAAGTGGAGGCTAATCGTTTTAGATTAGCCTTGAGCTTTGTTTCAGTTCTAAGAACCAGACCAATTCCAATCTTCCTAAAACTCTCAAAATCGTCGCTCCAGCGCAGGCTCACTATTGTCAGGAATTATCTCCTTGACCAAGCAATAACAAGTAAATTCCCTCCCTTTCAAGGGGATGTCGTCGGGGTTTCACAAAGCTTCGCTTTGCGAATTCCCACAAATCTCCCCTTGAAGGGGAAGGAGCTTCAAGCATAATCGCTGGCAAAATTATTCAATTGCAGAATTAAGTTTCCAACGTAGAAAAATCGTCGAGACGCTGTACGTACTTGACGCTCCGAACGAGTAAAGAGAATTATTCCAGACAGCGGTGAGCGTAGGCAGGAACCCAGCGGCGTCCGTTGATCATCATAGACATCTTTTGCTGGCAAGCATCAAACCTGAAGTTATCGTAACAAAAGCTGCAATCCCCCAAATCCGTCATCCTCCAAAAAACTCCGCATGTATCGCCTGCAAAGCCAGCTTCCTGTCCTCTTGCTGCACCAGCATATACGCCGCCACCTCGCTGGCACCTGCAGCCGCGAGGCAGACATGCACGCCTGCCGCAATCGCTGCCGACAGGGCACGGCTGGCGATTGCGCCGCCTACATCTGATGCCTCCAGCACACCGTCACCAACTACGGCGACAATAGCCACATCCGCGTTGCGTGACACTTCCACCACACCGGCCAGGTGATGTTCCACCAGTGCAGCGTAAGCCGCATCCAGATGGTCGCGTGATACCAGTATATTGATGGCTGTCTGCGCCGTCAGCACGCTCTTGATATTGATGCCATTGGCATCCAGCGTATTGGTCACCTGCGCCAGGATGCCAGGTTTGAATCCCACGCCAGGGCCGTGTAATTTCAGTATTGCCACGTCTTCTGTCGATGTCACACTCTTCACCACATCACGTGTCACCTTGCGTTGTGCATTGATGATGGTATACGGCAGGAGACCACGCTCGGGGCGGGTGATGTTCAAGATACGGATAGGAATATTCTGGTCGAACAAAGGCTCTACCGTGCGCGGATGCAAGATCTTGGCACCGAAGTAAGACAGCTCCGCCGCTTCCAGATAATTCAATTGCGTAATCGTATGTGGCGCGCTCACCGTGCCAGGGTCGGCACTGAGGAAGCCATCCACGTCCTTCCACACATCCAGTGATTCTGCGCCGATGCAGCAGGCGATGGATGCGGCTGAATAATCAGAGCCACCACGGCCAAACAGGGTGGCCTTGCCGTCGCGGCTTACCCCATAAAAGCCCGGCACGACGATGACTTCATTGCCTTGCAGGGCTTTGGAAACAGCCGGGGCGCTGGCATCAAAATCGCAGGCGGCATTGCCAAATACGCCATCGGTGACCAGACCTATGTCTTCTGGCAAGGCTTCGCGTGCCCGTATGCCGTGGCTGAGCAAGACCTCAGTCAGCAACAGGCTGGACAGACGCTCACCATAGCTGAGGATGGCATCATTGACGAAGGTGGGCACATCACCTATGCAGTGTATGCCGGTCAGATAACGGTCGAGCTGATCAAGTCGTACTGATAGGGCTTTTTCTATACGTGCGCGGTTGGAGGCATCGCTGATATTGGCTTCCAGTATCTGCTTTTTCAGGGCACGCAGGTTTTGTGTGTAATCCCGGCTTTCGGCCAGGGCGGCTGCGGTGCCCGCGCCTTCTCTTGCGGCTTGCACACAGGCGATGAGGGCATTGGTAATGCCATAAAAGGCAGATACGACTAGTACCAGCGGCTGCTGGTAAGTTTGCACGACATTGACAACGCGGTTGATATCTTCAGGCTGGCGCAGATTGGAGCCACCAAATTTAACGACGATTTTTTTCATTGCAATTTCCAGGACAGGGATAGCGTGTTGATCACAGTCATCCCGCAGACAGGATGCGAAATGAAGTATATCGAAACAACAAGGGTAATGCAGTGAGCCGGGCAGGTCAACGCGGCCACCATCTCTGGCGAAAAAAACAGGAGGCGAAACACTGCTGTATTCCCCCATTTGATCTGGCGCTTTGTCTTTATAGTTGTAGCATCGCCCGTATTATGACCTATGCCTCATCATGAAAAAATGCCAAGCCCCGGATCACCCCCATTGTACGCATTGGGTGGCAGAGGGCGAGGCCGTCTGTGCTGCAGGTCATTCCCAGGCAGCTAGTCCCCGCAGACAGGAGTTATTGCATGCCTCTGCTGGCAAGCTGATGCAAAAGCGCGTAGCGGTGGCACCCGGTAATCTGCATCTGCATTTCAGCGGTTATGACCCGCGTGCCGCTGGTGGCCGTCAAACCATACGGCTGGAGTTGCGTGGCATGTTGCCACCAGATGTGAGCATCATCGAAGTGCAATTGCGCTCGGAACTGATAGCAACTGGTGCTACAAAGCAACGCCTGCTGCGCACGGCGTCTGGACTATGGCAACCCTTGTTGCTCAGCTTTTCTTCCAGAAACAAAGAACATGGGCAATACCCGCTTGAAATCAGCCTGTCGCACGAACAGGTATCGAAAGCCAGGCGTACATGGCTATGCACCAGCGTCATCTTTGTGCCGCGGGCAGACGCATCGCTGACAGAGATACACAGTGTGTTTTTAACCGCACAAAAGAATATACGGGTTGTAGCGGAAGATGGTGGAATTGCCACGCTCAGCGGATTGGGCCAGTCGAACGGTTATGCGCAAGGCAATATGAATATAGAAATCAGTGCCACGGATGCTTCCATAGCCAAACTGGACATGCGTCCACCGTCAGGCAAATATGAAATCGCCATGGGCACTATTGCCTGGGATGAAGAACTCATGGAAATCACTGGCGAACCTGAAGCCCCGTTGGCAATAGCCACTTCTGCCAGACCAGAGAAAGTGCCGCCAGCCAGGCCAGCAACAAACACGTCAAAAACAACTGCAACACGATGGGCCGGCCTCACGGGACAACAGACCCGGCCTCACAGCAATATGCGGCTCTTTGCCCTGAATGAGTATGTGCTTGGCCGTATGGAGCAACATCCACAGGCTGACATTCTGCTCAGTCACCACACCAGTAGCGCAGCAGAAAATGTCAGACTGACACGCCGCATCAGCGCCCGCCATGCCCTCATCCGCTGGAAGGGCGTGCGAGCAGAAATCACCGATGTCTCGCGCTATGGCACTTTGCTCGATGGCATGGTCATGGAAAAAGACCTGCCCTATGCTTTAAGTGCAGGCATGCAGATAGAGTTCTGCGCCAGCGTCAGAGGCATAGTCCGGCTACAGGTCATGGCGATACTGCCGCATGCCATGATCATTGCCGAGATAGATGCAGGGGCAGGAAGCGATTTGTTATACCTGATCAAACCAGAAACCCGCCCCCAGGCCGCCGCACAAAGTCCGCCAGCAGGCTTGCCACTGGTATTTCATTTTCAGGGTGGGTTCTGGCACCGGGACATAGCGACATTGCAAGAAAACAGCCTGGATGCACACACTGATTTGAAGGCAATTCCTCAGTTGGCATCAGTAGGCCGGTATGCAAGTGTGCCTTATGCAGGCGTACAGGACTATGGGACAAGATACTGATTGCCCGCAAAAAAGACATTTCTTAACATTCTTCAGCATTCCTCTGTGTCCCTGCGCCACCGTGTTGAAAGGTCTTGTCTTTTCCATACAAATCACGATCTGGCCCTAAAACCCCCTTCTGTTCCCGTCTTTCAAATCTACCCCCGGTGCTACCATTTTTGCTCAGGTGCAGTTCCCTCGTCCCCGCACCGCGCCGCGATAGAAGGAGTTCCCCATGTTCAGCATCTTTGCCAGTTCCAAGCTCAAATGCCCTCAGTGTGACCATAACAATATACAAGATGCAATTTATTGCACGCATTGTGGCCTGATGCTGAGCAGCCCTCGCCATGAGACGATATTGCGCCACAATCGCTGGCTGCCAAAAGAGAACGAGGTCGCCATGTACTTTGGCGTGCGTCCACTCAACAGCATTACCAAACAGGATTTGCATATCCCGGTCAGCGCCCGCGCGTATATATTGCAAGAAGGACGTTTCGTTGAATTGCAGGCCGGTGACTATATAGGGCAAGACATCAGCAGCCAGCTCATGGGTTTGCAGACCGACAAAGCGGCAGAAATCTTGCTGACGCGCCTGAATCCCTTTGCCCTGCTGTTCAGTTTTGAAGACCTGCATACGGCAGAATTTCTGGCTATCGCAGCCAAATTTGTCATCAGCGTCAAGATTGCCGACGTGCCTGCATTTGCCAAACACTTCATGGCTGCGCCAGGCGTCATCACCTGCCAGCAATTGCAACAATTGCTGGAACCCATGGTGCGCCAGATAGCGATTGAATTCCTGGGTGCGCAATCCTTGTGGGACCTTCAAGACAATGCCCAGTTGCGCCAGCAACTCGATGAGCGTCTGTTATCTACCCTGAACCTGTCCATTGCAGAATATGGTTTCGTGGCGACCCAGGCCGTTACCCGCGAAGTGCGGCATGACAAGCTGACCGATGACAGGGAAAAAATCAGTGAAAAAATAGGCAGCATGCATCTGGTCATCGATGGTCAGCGTGCCAAACTGGAGCAAAGCAAGCTCATTGATGCACTCTATACCAATAGTGAATGGCAAAAAATCGCCAGACAGGAAGAGCAAATCCGCCTGCGTTACCGTCATGAAGAAATGCGCCAGCAGTTTGGCAAAGACCTGGGCTGGCTCTACATGCAAGGCCAGGCAGAGGATGCAAAAAAACGCCTGAGCCGTGCCAAGTTGCGCCAGGATGAAAATGAAAGACTGCAAACCATACGCGCGCGTGAGCTGGAACTGTATGGTCGCATTGCCGATGCAGCCACCCGCAAACATGCGCTGGAACGAGGTGCCGCAGACACCATCAAAGAACTGGAACACGGCCTCAAGCAGAAATCCGAACACCGCCAGAACGAGGCCGACCAATGGTTGCATATACGCACCATGGCACGCATCAAGATGCGTTCAGAATCAGAAATCACCCAGTTGCAGGGCAAGGAAGCTGCGCAACTGATGCAGCAAAAAATCCAGCATCAGTTAAAAAAATTCCAGCTCGAACACGAGTTTGCGCAAGCCAACCTGATCGCTGACCAGGAACAGCAAAAAGCCCAGACAGAATTATTGCGCCACAAGCAAAACCAGTTGGCACGCCGTGAGCAGGAACTGGAAGAGGAAGAACAAAAAAACCGCCTGATACTGATCAGCATAGAAGCAGAAGCCAAGGCCAGGGAGTTCCAACGCATACAGGTATGGGAAGAAGAATTGCAGCAGCAGCGCACACGTGCGTTGCAACGTGAAGACAGCATCAGCGATGTGGATACTGCATTCAAACTCAGCCAGGTACAAGAAAAAATCAATGGCATCAAACGCAACGACAGCCAGGCCGATGCCATGGCCCAGCATGAAAAGCTGCTGACGACGTTGAAAGCCCATGCCCTGTTTGAACAACAAACGCAGCAGCAGCAACATCAGGCCAGGCTGGCCGAGGTGGAAATAGAAACCCTGCGCCAGCAACTCAGGCAGCAAGAAGATGAACGTCGCTGGAAAAAAGAACTGCAGCAGGCAGAAGCCGAGCGGGCTGACAAATTCGCCAGACTCAGCCTGGAACGCGAACAGCGCCAGGCTGAACAGGCGCATGATGCCCTGCTGGCCCGCATAGCCATAGAGCGCATGAACGCCATCGCCAACTTTAGCGAAACTGGCAAGATCGCCACTGCCGATCCAGCCAATGCGATTGCACTGGCCGAGATCGTCAAGGTTCAGGCACAAGCCAGCCTGACGGCTGAGCAAATCCTCGCCATGCAGGCGGGCAGCTCAGAACATGCTGCTCATGCCATGAGTGCCCTGGTCAGTGCGCAGCAAGGCATGAGCTGGGAGCAGGCCGTCAAGATGTTGCAAGAGCGCATACATGACGAACGCGGGCAAAGAGAAGCTGAACAGCAAAGGCGTCATGAGATAGACCTGAGCATGGCGCAAAACCTGGGCAGCCGTGTGGCACAGTCGGGCCAGGCTGGCAGAAAATAAGCAATTATAGAATCTAGTCAAGCACAGCAAAAATTGATCTTAAACCCTATTCCCCTAGCCCTATACCCATTTGAAGAACCCAGCCCCTGACAATGCAAACGCCACTACAAAAAATCCGTGAATTGCGCGCATTGCTGGATGAAGGTCTGCTCACAGAAGACGAATTCAAGCAACGCAAAGAAGCTATTCTCGATAATGAGCTTGCCCCTGCTATTTCCAGGCAAGCCAGCAAAGCCGCGCAAGATACTGCACAGGGTACTGACCTGGGTTTTCTGGCGGGGCAAGAAGTCGGTGGAGTTTCCAAACGCTACAGGTTGGAAAAACTCCTGGGGCAGGGCGGCATGGGCCAGGTGTGGCAAGCCAGCGACCTGGCAACCCAGGCTGAGCTTGGGCATAGCGAGACAGTTGCGCTCAAGATCTTGCCGCCACAACTGACCCAGAGTGCCCTGCATGCCCGCCTGCTGGTGGAAGAAGCCTCGCTGGTGCGCAGGCTCGCGCATGAGCATATCGTCAGGGTCTATGACTGGGCCCGCGACCCTGCCACCAACAGCTATTTCATCATCATGGAATATCTGGATGGGCACGATCTGGAAAATTACCTCATCAAACACACCCGCTGCACCCTCAAGCAAGTGCTGGACATGCTCAGCCCTGTGGCCGATGCACTCGATTATGCCTGGGGCAAACACAAACTCGTGCACCGTGATTTGAAGCCCAGTAACCTCTTGCTGACCACAGCAGGTGATATCAAGCTGCTTGATTTTGGTATTTCGGCCCGCTTGCGCAGCCACACCCAGGCAGGTTTGATTTCTACCAGCATGACGCCTTCGCGTTCGCCCTATGCAGGTACCGCAGGTTACCGCGCGCCAGAAGCTGGCAGTCACCAGCACAGCCCCGGTCTGGATGTGTATGCCGTCGCTGTCATGATTTACCAGATGCTGGAAGCGGCCATGCCCTTTGGAGAATATCGCCACCCTCAGCAACAACCCATACAACCAGCCGCACTGAATGCCGCCCAATGGCAAGTCTTGCAAAGCGGCTTTGCCATCCAGCCAGACCAGCGCCCCGCCAGTGTGCGTGCGTTATTGCAAACTCTGCAGGCTGCAGCCAGGCCGCTTGGCAACGCAGCACAAAGCAAGGCAGCCAGTCATAGCAAGCAGCCAGAAATAAAAGAATCCCCAATAGAGGCAGCAGCCCGCCAGCGCGCCGAACAAAGACGGCAACGCAAGGAACTGGAAAAACAAAGACGCGAACAAGCCAGCGCTGCCCTGCGTGCGCTCATCGCCAGACAAAACCGGCTGCATGCCATAGAAGATGCCCAGCGTCGTCAGAAAGACGAACAACAGCGCCTGCACAAAGAACAACAAGAACATAAACGCCTGCAGGAAGAGGCGATGACTACGGTGACACATAGCGGTGCACCAGGAGATGTCACCATTACATGGGAAGAAGCACAGCGCTATCTTGCCGCCATCAGCCGCAACACAGGATCAGAGAACGGGCAAGTTCCTGGCATGACAGCGTGAATGCAAAAGGCCCGTCCCATTTTAAGGCGACGGGCCTTGATCTCAATTCAACAGCTTAGTTCTTGACCGCAGTCAGAATCGCTTCTGCAACCGCTTTAGGCTGGGACAACATAGGCACATGGCTGGTTGAAAGCGTGGTTGTCACGGCATTGATCTTTTTCGCAAACGCCGCTTGCAAGCCCGGATCTATCATGCGGTCCTTGCTGGCGACGATGTAATAATTTGGTTTGTTTTTCCATGCAGCGAATGTCACCGGTTCGCCAAACACCTTGGCTGGCAACAGGCCTTGGGTAGTGGTCAGCACCGCCGTTTTTTCTTTTGGCACATCTTGCGCAAAGTTGGTCGCAAATGATTCCGGTGACAATTCCAGATTACCATTCGCATCAGGTTTCAGGGTCGCAATACCTGGCGGTACAGGGTAATCTTTACCCAGGCCGCCCAGTGCCTCACCTTCAGATGGTGCAAAGGCGGCCACATACACCAGCGCCTTGATCTTGTCGCTGACACCCGCCTGTGTAATCACCGCGCCACCCCATGAGTGGCCTACCAATACTACCTTGCCAGTCTGTGCATCAACTACACGCTGTACCGCAGCCACGTCATCAGCCAGCGAAGACAAGGGGTTTTGCACGGCGACGACTTTCACACCTTTGGCTTGCAGGTAAGGCGTGACCTGGTTCCAGCTTGAGCCATCGGCGAAAGCGCCATGGACCAGGACTACCGTGGTCTCATTGCCAGAGGCAGCCAATGCATGGCCTGGCAAGGCAGCAGCAGAGGCAAGGGTGACAGACAAGATCAATGCAGTTTTGCTTATGTTTTTCATGATGAGCTTTCAAAGAAAATTTAAAAACAGATAAATTAGTTAGCGCGCTAAGTATTTGAATGGCATTTCCCGTCTTTTGCGCTTTGCCATGTCGAGAATAATAGCGCGCTAATAATTAGTGCGCAAGTTAATTTTGAATATTTTTATTGCTACTTGCTTTCAATTCAACTGTCGAGGTGGCTACTCAGCTTGTTCAGGCCTGCCATGAGTTGCTGGAAATCAGACAACTGCAAGTCGCAGGCAGCGGCAATCTTCTGGCTGATACGTACTCCGGCTGCGCGCAGTTTGTTGCCTTCGTCCGTCAGCGTCAGCACCCGGTTACGCTCGTCTTTTGGGTCGCGGTTACGCAGCAGATAACCCTCTGCTTCCAGCCGCTTGACCACAGGCGTGATAGAACCAGAGTCCTGGCCCAGGCGGTTAGCCAGATCGCGTATCCCCAGACCTTCTTCCTCCCACAGAACTACCATGACCAGGTATTGCGGATAAGTCAGGTTCAACTCGGCCAGCAGCGGCTTGTACAACTGCGTCATCTTCAAGGACGTGGAGTACAGGTTGAAACACAGATGGTCTGCGAGCAGGGGTGGTTTGCGGGTAGTCATTTGGTAAAAGCTTCTTTGGAGGAGGCTAGCGTAACGTAATTTGGGATTGGTCGCAAATGCTTGGAGCGGTAGTGACTCGTGGGTTGGGCCGGGTCTCGCTAGGCTACGCTTCATCAGCCCAACACTGGGCCGCAACAAACGTATACCTTATTTAAACGCCGAGTGTTGGGCTGATAAGGCGTAGCCCAACCTACAGCACAGCCCTACCTAATATGAAATTTTCATCAATCTCACCACCAACTCCCGCATCTGCACATGCAATTCATCATCCCACTCGACCTTCAACTGCTGCTTGGCCCGCAGATAATGATCAGTGAACACATCGAGATACATCTCCAGCGCCTGTGCAGCCGCAGTTTCGCCCGCCAGCCCCAGGCACAGAGCCGCGACTTCAGACGTACACAAATGATCGTCCCGCCGGGAACGGCGCAAGCGATAGCGTGACAACTGTTCCGGCAACAGGCTCAACACCGGGAACTGGGTCAGATAAGGGCTTTTCTTGAATATCTTGCGTGCTTCAGGCCAGGTTGCATCCAGCAAAATGAACAGTGGGCGCTTGTGACTATTCTGCTCTGCATCTACCGGCGGTAATTCTGTAATCACCCGCTCTGGTGCCACAAATTCACCGGGAAATACTACATACGGCTGCCATTGCGGGTCCGCCAGCACAGTCAGTAAAACCGGATCGACTTCGGTACGCGCCCAGCCAAAAGCCATGGTATCAGGCACCACGTCGGCAATCAGCCAGCCGGTGTTGCTGGGCTTCAGCGTCTCATGTTCAGCCATCAGCAGGCATACTCCGGCGCGGGTAGGCACGATGGGGCGCAACTCACACATGCAATGACTGAGTATCAGCCTGCAAGCACCACAACGCTCGCCCTTGGGCCCGCCACGTGCCAGAAATGGCCTGGTACTGCGCTCAAGACGGGCAGAGCGCAGGCGCGACACAGCATGTGGTGAAGAAATGAGCTTCATAGGTGAATCAGGATTGGTCATGCAGGCAACAAAGACAGTATGCCCGTTCAGACCGCAAACAGACAGGCAATATTATCGGGAAAATTGGCGTCCTGCTGATACATCCAGACGCCCAGACGGCCAGTTCTGGCCTGAAGAGGCGGGTACTGCAAAAAAAACAGTACCCGGCTGCAACCAAGTAATAGCAATCAGCGGTAAAACGCCTCAACCACGCCCTTGACCTTGATCATCAGGGGATTGCCTTTGCGATCACGTGCCTTGCCAGCAGCAACACTGATCCAGCCTTCGCTGATGCAATATTCTTCAACGTCATTGCGCTCTTTGCCATTGAGCTTAATACCGACATCGTGCTGAAACACGGCGGCAACATGATAAGGGCTGCGCGGATCAACCGACAGGCGATCTGGCAATGGGGGGAGTTGTGTAGTGTCGTTCATGGCCGCAATTATCTCTTAGAAGTGGTGGCGATTCAATGACTCTCATGCTTCGGTATAAATAAGCTAATATTAAAAACGCATTGGACTAAGTCGCTTTCAGGTCAACAATATATCGCTTAGCCCATAAGCCTGTCATAAACAAAGCCTTAAATGTAGTCACCAGCAGCAGTTTGCGCAAACAGAAGTCCGATCGGGCCAGAGCATTGATTGATAGCCAAAACAAATTGAATCAATAAATTAAATTAAGTATACCTATTGCGCATCCGTCTCTACAATCGATCAGGTAGTAGAGTTCATCGCATCCAATTGATGAAATGAGCTCGCGTGTCACTCAATCAAAGGAGATAAGAATGTCTAACGAAGCAAAATGCCCATTCTCTGGCAGCGCCCGCACCGCAGTCGCAGCCAGCCACGCCAACGCAGACTGGTGGCCGAACCAACTGAACCTCAAGATATTGCACCAACACTCCCCGGCATCCAATCCGCTGGGCGAAGATTTCAACTATGCAGAAGCATTCAAGACCCTGGACCTTGATGCCGTCATCAAAGACCTGCATGCCCTGATGACAGACTCACAAGAATGGTGGCCCGCCGATTATGGTCACTACGGCCCCTTCTTCATACGCATGGCCTGGCATAGCGCAGGCACTTATCGCACCAGCGATGGTCGCGGCGGCGGTGGTGCGGGTGCGCAACGTTTCGCACCCCTCAATAGCTGGCCTGACAATGGCAATCTCGACAAGGCACGCCGCCTGCTCTGGCCTATCAAGCAAAAATACGGCAACAAACTGTCCTGGGCAGATCTGATGATATTGGCCGGTAATGTTGCGCTCGATTCCATGGGCTTCAAGACCTTTGGTTTTGCCGGTGGCCGTCCCGACATCTGGGAACCGGAAGAAGACATTTACTGGGGGCCAGAAGGCAAATGGCTGGACGACCAGCGCTATAGCGGCGACCGCGACCTGCAAAAGCCATTGGCCGCCGTGCAAATGGGCCTGATCTATGTGAACCCGGAAGGCCCGAACGGCAAGCCCGATCCGCTGGCATCAGCCCGCGATATCCGCGAAACCTTCGCCCGCATGGCCATGAATGACGAAGAAACCGTCGCCCTGGTTGCCGGTGGCCACACTTTTGGTAAAGCCCACGGCGCAGGCGACCCTGCACAGGTAGGCGCAGAACCGGAAGCCGCCAGCATAGAAGAGCAAGGCCTGGGCTGGAAGAACAGCTTTGGCACAGGCAAAGGCGTGCACACCATCACCAGCGGCATCGAAGGTGCTTGGACGCCAACACCTATTACCTGGGACAATTCTTACTTCGAAACCCTGTTTGGCTATGAATGGCAACTCAATAAGAGCCCGGCCGGTGCCCATCAATGGATACCCACCGACCCAGCTGCAAAAACCACTGTGCCTGATGCGCATGATCCATCCCTGCGTCATGCACCGATGATGACGACGGCAGACATGGCCCTGCGCACTGACCCTGCGTATGAAAAAATCTCGCGCCGTTTCCTGCAAAACCCGCAAGAGCTGGCAGATGCCTTCGCCCGCGCCTGGTACAAACTGACTCACCGTGACATGGGTCCCATCAGCCGTTACCTTGGTCCTCTGGTACCGAGAGAAGAATTGATCTGGCAAGACCCTATCCCTGCAGTCAATCATGCCTTGGTTGATGACAAGGACATTGCCAGCCTCAAGGCAAAGCTGCTGGCATCCGGCCTCAGCATATCGCAACTGGTGAGCACCGCCTGGGCGTCTGCTTCCACCTTCCGTGGCAGCGACAAACGCGGCGGCGCAAATGGGGCACGTATACGCCTGGCACCACAAAAAGACTGGGAAGCCAACCAGCCAGAGCAACTGGCCAAGGTGCTGGCCAAACTGGAAACCATACAGTCAGAGTTCAACGCCGCCCAGTCTGGCGGCAAAAAAATCTCGCTGGCTGACCTCATCGTCCTTGGTGGTACTGCTGCCGTCGAAGCCGCGGCGAAAAAAGCGGGTCATGACATACAGGTAGCTTTCACCCCTGGGCGCATGGATGCGACGCAAAAACAGACCGACGTAGAATCTTTTGAAGTCCTCGAACCTGCTGCAGACGGCTTCCGCAACTACCTGCGCAAAGGACTGGAAGGCTCTGCCGCCGCACTGCTGATAGACAAGGCACAACTGCTTAAACTCAGTGCGCCAGAAATGACCGTGCTGATAGGTGGCCTGCGTGCCTTGAATGCCAATGCCGCTCAGTCGCAACTTGGTGTTTTCACCAAACGACCAGAAACATTAAGCAATGATTTCTTCGTCAACTTGCTGGACATGAATATCAGGTGGCAAAAGTCCGCCACAGAAGGTGTGCTCGAAGGCCGTGACCGTGTGAATGGCGAAGTGAAATGGACAGCCAGCGTAGTCGATCTGGTCTTCGGCTCCAACTCACAACTGCGCGCCCTGGCAGAAATCTATGCAAGCAGTGATTCGCAGCAAAAGTTCGTGCAAGATTTTGCAGCGGCCTGGAGCAAGGTCATGAACGCGGACAGGTTTGATTTGGTATAAGCCTTCATCATCCATATTCCCGTATCGCATGATTTAATGGCGAACAGTTCCCTCCCCCTCCAAAGGGGGAGGGTTCGGTTAATCAAAGCTAACTGTTTGCAATAGAACGTCATCCCCACCCATGGCCTCACTATAAGATTAAATAGAGCTCATTTCACTTAAAACGTCCAAGTCTTAATTGCTGAAATTTAATCACTAATCTCATGAACAAAAGATGGATTGTTTCACCAATCCATGTCTACCATACTGCCATTTCCTATCCCCTTTCACAGGAAAACCGAAATGTCAGCAACTACAAACGAATTCAAAGACCAGATCATCGTCATCACTGGCGGCTCCTCCGGCATAGGCCTGGCCAGCGCCCAGTCCTTTATCAACGCCGGTGCCAAACGTGTGTATATCACTGGTCGTTCAACAGCCAAACTTGAACAAGCGCGCGAAATCCTCGGCAGCAAGGCTATCCCGGTGACGGCAGATGCTGCCAGTACCAGTGACCTGCAAGCCCTGCATGACAAAATTGCCGCAAATGGTGAGCAAATCGATGTATTGTTTGCCAATGCCGGTATCGCCATCCACAACCAGTTTGGCAACACGACAGAGGCTGAATTTGCCACCACCTTCGACACCAATGTCAAAGGCCTGTTCTTCACGGTGCAAAGCCTGCTACCTTTGATGAAGCCAGCTTCTGCGATAGTCCTGAATGCCTCTATCGCGGCCAGCAAGGGCATGCCCAACCTGAGTCTCTACAATGCCTCAAAAGCCGCAGTGCGCTCATTTGCACGTAGCTGGGCGAATGATCTCAAGGACAGGAAGATACGCGTGAATGTCGTCAGCCCCGGTGTCACCAGGACACCGATCATGGAAAATGGCCTGAACATGAAAGAAGCAGATATCGCCAACTTCTCTGCCTATCTGGTCGATGCCGCACCGGCAGGCCGTATGGCGAGGCCAGAGGAAATCGCGGCTGCCGTACTGTTTCTGGCATCAGCCACAGCCAGCTATGTGAATGGTGTGGAACTGGTAGCAGATGGCGGGCTGATCCAGGTTTGATGCCTGCGCGGATATGCAGGTAAGATAGCGGCTCTTACACTCTCAAATCAACATCATGGTTACTTGCTATCTGCGCTACATCATCGATCCCGCCAAACTCAAAGAGTTTGAACATTACGGCAAACTCTGGATACCTTTGGTGAACAAGTTTGGCGGCCAGCACCACGGTTATTTCCTGCCTTCTGAGGGTGCGAATAATGTGGCGCTGGCACTGTTTACCTTCCCCAGCCTGGCTGCGTATGAACAATACCGCATACAGATGATGGATGATGCAGAATGCCAGGCAGCGTTCAGATATGCTGAAGAACACAAGTGCATCGTCAGCTATGAGAGAAGTTTTTTCAGGCCGGTGATGAGCTAATAGTGAGCCCGTAGTGAACTAATATGGGGCTAGTCCAAATTTCCCATGAGGTTCGCCATGAAGACCACCAGAACGATGGGCAGCCAGGTAAGCAGCATTAACACGGCAGCACTGATCGCGGTGAATTTACCGCGTTTTTCTGGCGGCACTTCAAGCAAGACCGGTGCGCCCAGATACAGCAGGTAAATGCTGTAGGCACTGGCCAGGAAATTGATCGCGGCCATCGCGATCAGATTTTCTGCGACCCTGTCATTGCGAAAGAAAGGCAGTATGTGCAACGACCTGACGATCAGCAAAGGCACTATGCTATAGATGCTCAGCTTCAAAGATTGCGGCAAACTATACGAGCCGCCAAGCCTGCGGCTCAGCCCCTGCATGATGCGGGCAATGATATAGATGAATACCAGTCCCATGCCATAGGATCGAACAGTAGTCACGATGAGCATGCGCAGGTAATCACGTGACAGTGTTTCAATCTCTGTTGCGGGGCCAAAATGCCTGAGCAGCAAGGCAGATACCAGACCCAGTACAAGAAAGAAAGCCGTCACGGGTACAACAGTCAGCACGAATACATGCTGGCTGCTGCGGCTATCTTGTGCAATTCTTTGCCACTCCAGTCTGGGCTCTGTCAATACATGGTACACGCTGCGTGCCAGGTTCATTTTTTGTCCTGATCAAGTCCGGGAAGTATGCTCACTTGGTTTTTTCCACATCCAGAAAGCGCCAGTCACCGCGCAAGATAGGGTGAGTCTTATAGCCCTTGACCCAGGGTTGTATGAGCCAGTTGCGCACGCGCCAGAGTTCCATGCTGTGCACGGTGTCGGCTTCAAGGATGCGTTCCATGGTATTGAATAACTTGATACGTTCTGGCCCGTTGGGCATCAGGCGTGCCTTGTCATAGGCTGCATCGAAGGCATCAGATTTGTAGCAACCATGATTGCCGCGGTAAGCATTTTTGCCATAATACAGTTCCATGAAATCCATGCCGTCAGGAATGTCAGCGATATACCCCATGCCAAACATCATGAGTTTGCACTGGTAAGCTGATTTCAGGTTATCAGCAAAACCGGCGACCGGGAATTCTGCGCGTATGCCTATCTTGTCGAGTGAACGCTTCCAGACTTCCATGCGGGCATAGTCCTTGGTCTTGGGGCAGAATGAATGCGCAGCTTCAGTGGCGAACCGTCGGGCATGGTACGGAAACCATCTTCACCGCGCTTGTAGCCAAATTTGTCGAGCAGCTTGTTGGCCAGTTTGGGGTCGTAGGCATTGCTGTTGCGATAGCTGGTGTCATGCCCTGCCACATCTGGCGGCACCATGGACTGGGCCTTGATGGCTTGCCCGAACCAGACCTGGTCTATCTCTTCCTGATGATTGAAGGACAGGGCAATCGCACGGCGCAGGGCAATTTTGTCCTTGCTGTAACCGCCAACCGTAGTGTCCTGGAAATTGAAGAAGGTACGGGTCACGCCGGGATCAACAGTGCGGTAAAGCCGCAAACCCTTGGCGGCAAATTCTGGCTTGAGCTTGCCCTGATCCAGCAATTTGACTGAGGCTGCCGGTACCAGCATTTCAAAATCGAGCTGGCCAGAATCAAAGGCCAGCCAGCGTGACTGCTCTTCTTCTATGATGGCAATCTCTACCCGCCCGACCTGGGGCATTTGCTTGCCCTTCATGTCCTTGATGATCTGCTTGTCCCAGTCCGTGCCTGTGCCTTGAAAATCCCAGACAAAACCACGGTATTCAGGATTGGCTTCGAGGATGATTTTACTGCGTGGTACATATTGCTTGAGCATATAGGCACCTGTGCCTACCGGGTGCTGGTTGACTGCCTCACCATAGTGCTCAACCACTTCACGCGCTACCGCGCCACCCAGGGGTTTGGCGAGGTAGTAAATCAGGCCGGGATGTTGCGCCTTCATGCGCAGGATCAGGGTATAGGGATCTGGTGTTTCCAGTCCGGCAATTGCTTTGTCGTAGTCAAATTTGCCAGTTTTTTTGGCGGCGGCAATTAGTTCATCCAGACCGACGATCTTGCCTTCCAATATGCTGGCCTGTACTGAACGGTTGTTTGGATCGACCAGGCGTTTGAAGGTATAGGCATAATCACTGGACTGCAATTCGCGGCGCTGGCCCTTGAATGCCGGATCAGGAGAAAAATAAATCCCCTTCTTCAGACGGAAGGTCAGGGTCTTGCCGTCGTCACTGATGGCGGGCATGGCCTCTATGGTATTCGGTACCAGTTTGGCCGGACGCGCCAGATAATCGTAAGTGACCAGACCTTCAAAAATCGCATCAGACACCCAGTTGGAATAGGCGCTATTGGTACGCATGGCATCAAAGCCATCATCGGCAGCTTCAAAGGAAAGATGCAAGACCTTGTTCGGATCAGCCGCCGCCATTGCAGGCAGGCTAAGGCTGTAGAGCAATGCCGTCAGCACAGCAGTCAGGGAAGATTTCATCTCAGGACAGGGAAAAGAATAAAGCCAGCAGCATAACAGCTAAAGTCTGCAGTTAACACCAGCAACTAACACTCACGTTTAACGCATGGACAAACCATATTTGCGCATAATCCTTTCCATCTCACCGCTTTCTTGCAAAAACTGTATTGCGGCATTGATCTGCTCCAGCTTCCAGGCAGATTTATGCGACAGCGCGCACTGGGTATGGACGACAGAGAAAGGCGTTTTGGATACCTTGTACAGGCTGCGCTTTTCAGGGAAGTTCTTGAAATATCCTTCAATCTCGCCATCCGAGCTGACCATGGCATCGGCACCGCCAAGGGCCAGCAGACGGAACATGCCAGGCACATCAGTCAGGTCAACGCGCTTGATTTTGCCCTCAGTAAGCTGGCTGGCGATTTGCGGATAATGGTAACCAAGTTGCAGCACGACTTTTTTGCCTTCAAGTTGCTGGGGCACCATTTCTACACTGGTCTTGTCTGCCATGACCACCACTCTTTCGACCTGGGGAAAGGTAGCTACCGTCCAGCTGACTTCCTTGGGCAAGTCAAACCAGCCGGGGCTGGAATAACACATGATGTCAGCATCGCCCTGTATGACCACGCTCTCTATGCGCCTGCGGGAATAGGCAGCATAACTGACTGGTGTTGAGAGTTTTTTTGCCAGCTGGTCAGTAAAGTCTTTTTGCAGGCCACCAACCAGTACATGATTCTTGTCAAAAATATTGAGGGGGTAATCAAGATTTTCATAGACAGCCACACGCAGCAGCGTTTCTGCCGCTTGCGCTTGCAGAGGGCAAACCCCGCATAGGGTCAACCCGGCCAGCCCAGCCAGCCCGTAAATAGCGTTGCCAAAAATTGTGCGCCGCCTTTTCATCATTGCACCCAGCCCGGTTAATACGGCCATAACATTATGATTACCTGCGTCATGACTACCTGCGGGCAAACCCGCGTGCGCCCTGCAAACCACCGGTATGAACAGCCACTACCCTGGCGTTTTGAGCGAGATATCCATCATGCCACAACTGACGCAAGGCATACATCATTTTGCCTGTATATACGGGTTCAAGGGGAATCGCTGTCTCTTGCTGGAATTCATGGCAAAAATCGGTCAGTCCGGCAGAAACCTTACCGTAGCCACCATGATGATATCCAGTCAGTAATTCATAGTTCTGGTAATCAGGGTAGCCAGCCTGATCCAGCAGGCGGCTGATGTCTGCACGCAGGTAATCACCGTGGCTGATGGCGGCGATACCCAGCACTCTGGATCGCCCGCCCAGGCCAGCCAGCACACCCGCCAGTGTCGCACCAGTGCCACAGGCCAGTACCAGATAATCAGGAATAAAGGGCAGCTCGGCGACCAGTTCGGCCACGCCACGCAAGGCCAGGGGGGCACTGCCGCCCTCCGGCAACCACAAAGTGCGCTCATCAGGCACAACAACATGGCTGCGCCAGGCTGTGTCATCTGCCCTTAATTGACGGTAGGCCTCACGGTTTACAAACTGAACCTGCATGCCCAGGGCCACGACATCATCAAGCATGGCGCTGTGCATGCCGCTCGCCCCCCGGATCAGGGCAGTCGCGGGCAAGCCCAGCGCATGCACCGCATGGGCCAGTGCATGGATATGGTTCGACCAGATCCCTCCCATGGAAACCACATGGGTACTTTGCCCCTGCAAGGCTTGCAAAGGATATTTCAATTTGCGAAACTTGTTGCCCGAGACCTGAGGGTGCAACATATCGTCGCGTTTCATCCACAAATCCATGCCAGGAAAAAGCCGGGAGCTGACTTGCTGACAGGGAGAAACCTGGTTCGTGAATAACATGCTTGGCAGAAACGCGGGAGACAATGGTAAAGTGCCATTGTAGCGCCTCGCGCTAGTCCCAGTCCTGGCCGGAGAGTACATGCCCACAGATTTTAATCAGCCTTTATTAGAAGCAAGACAACAAATTGATCAATTGATCAAGCAAATCAAGAACGAAGGCCATCAGGACAATCTCTTGCCCACGCTGGAAACCGTGCTGACACAACTCGACAGCATGGCCAGGACCGACCACCTGACTGGCGCCCTGAACCGCCGCACCCTGGCGGCGATGCTGGATGGTGAACTGGCACGCTCCTTCCGTACCGGCCATACCTTTACGCTGGCAGCCATCGCCGTCGATGGACTTGAGCAAATACTAGAGCAGCATGGCCAGGCCGTGGCACGCCAGGTCTTGCAGCAAGTCGCCAAAGAAGCGCTGACCATGCTGCGCACCCTGGATTCCTTTGGCCGTGTTGCTGCCAATGAATTTGCGATCGTCATGCCAACAACGTGGCTGGAAGCCAGCCTCAAGGCCATCGCCCGCCTGAAGTTGCGCATTGCCGGGGTGGATTGGGAAGCCATCTCCCCCGGCCTGAAAGTGACTTTTGCCACTGGCCTGACGACGAATGCCCACAAGGACAGTGCCGACAGCATGCTCAAGCGCGTTAATAGCGCCCTGCAGACAGCCCGTAGCAAGGGCGCCGACAGCATCGTAGAAATTGAGCCCCCTTTGCCGGATTACGACCCGAATGCTGAAGATTAAGAGAACTTTTCAGGGAACTTGTCAGGCTCTTTGCAGACCAAGTAATGCCAGCAGGCATCAAACCGATGTATCTGTCTGAGCCTGGCTGGCCCTAAGCACACAAAAAAATATTCGGGGAACATCATGAGAACACCGCAGTTGCGACAGGCCCTGCCTGCGCTTTCCATCATGCTGGGCGCAATCCTGACCAGCATCGCTACACCAGCACTGGCCTTGAGCAGCAACATCACCAGCACCAGCAGCAGCACGGCCACTGACGACAAGGCTGATGCTGCCAGGTTGCGTGCCGAGTACATCCGTAAAAACTATGCCAAGTTTGAATACCGCATCCCCATGCGTGATGGCAAGCTCCTGTTCACCTCTGTCTATGTACCGAATGATGCCAGCGCCAGCAAGCGCTATCCCATCCTGATGAGCCGCACGCCTTATTCGGTCGGGCCCTATGGCAGTGATCAATATAAAACCATGCTGGGGCCAACTGCCGAGTATGAAAAAGATGGCTTTATCTTTGTCTACCAGGATGTGCGTGGCACCTATATGTCGGAAGGCGAATTCGTCAACATGCGCCCGCATATAGACGAGAAAAAATCCAAGACCGATGTCGATGAAAGCAGCGATACCTATGACAGCATAGAGTGGATGATCAAACACCTGCCACACAATAATGGCAAGGTCGGTCAGTGGGGTAATTCTTACCCTGGCTTTTATACTTCGGCTGGTGCCATTGACAGCCACCCGGCATTAAAAGCGGTGTCACCGCAGGCACCGATAGCTGACTGGTTCCGTGGTGACGACATGCACAGGAATGGCGCTTTCAACCTGCAGATGGCCTTTGGCTTCTTCCACAGTTTTGGCCAGCCACGTCCACAGCCGACCACAGGTGCTGGCTGGAAAACCTTTAACTTTGGTACACCGGATGGCTACCAGTTCTTCCTGGACCTGGGTTCGGTGGCCAATGCGAATAACCGTTACTTCAAGAACGGCATCCCATTCTGGAATGATATCGTCGCGCACCCGAACTATGACAACTTCTGGCAAAGCCGCAATATCCTGCCACACCTGAAGAACATCAAGGCCGCTGTCCTGACCGTGGGTGGCTGGTATGACACAGAAGACTTGTATGGCCCACTGAATACCTACAAGGCCATAGAAAAACAAAACCCCGGCATACAAAACACTATCGTCATCGGCCCATGGACGCATGGTGGTTGGTTCCGTACCGATGGCGACAAAGTCGGCGATGCCAACTTTGGCTACAAGACGGTGCAGACTTACCAGCCCGTGGAATTTGCCTTCTTCAAGCATTATCTGAAAACCGGCGACAAGCCCACGCTGGCCGAAGCCTGGATGTTTGAAACCGGTGCCAACCGCTGGCGCGGTTTTGATGCCTGGCCACCGAAAGAAAGCAAGGACAAGGCCCTGTACTTCCACGCGAATGGCAAGCTGAGCTTTACCGCACCGGCAAATCAGGATGCGCAATTTGCAGAATACATCAGCGACCCGGCCAAACCTGTGCCCTATACCACCGAGATAGAAACGCGCTGGAGCAAGCAATACATAGCCGCCGACCAACGCTTTGCCACCAGCCGCCCGGATGTAGTGAGCTGGCAAAGTGAGGTACTGGAAAAAGACGTGACACTGGCTGGCCCATTGAGTGCAGACTTGTTTGTCAGTGTCACCGGCAGCGATGCTGACTTTGTTGTCAAGCTCATCGACGTCAATCCAGCCAACCTCGAAGTCGATGCACAGACCAATCGTGGTAACCAGCAAACCCTGGTACGCGGCGAACCTTTCCGCGCCCGCTTCCGCGATGGTTTTGAAACAGCCAAACCCATGGTACCTAACCAGGTGACCAAGGTGAAGTTTGCCATCAATGATGTATTTCACACCTTCCAGCGAGGCCACCGCATCATGGTGCAGGTACAGTCCAGCTGGTTCCCTTTCATAGACCGTAACCCGCAATCCTTTGTGCCTAACATCTATGAAGCCAAGGACGGTGATTTCATCAAGGCCACGCATAAGGTGTATTTCGGCAGCCAGCAACCAAGTGCCCTGCATGTCAAGGTCTTGCCCGCACTGGATGAATAAAAAAAAATGCCGCTGACCCATATAGAGACAGCGGCATTTTTTAAGGTCAATCTTTAAGCTGTTTTTTGAGCTGGCTGGAACACCACCAGCCAGGTCGCCAGCACCACACCTGCGCAGCCTATGACGGTATTCATGGTGATATGTTCATTGAGGAACAGATAGCCCCACAGCAAGGCAAACAACGGAATCAGGAAAGTCACCGTCAAAGCCTTGGTTGGCCCCAGGTCTGCCATCAAACGGAAGTAAATCAGGTAAGCCACTGCGCTACACAATAAGGCCAGTGCAACACCTACTAATGCTATGGTAGCCGTGATCTCGCCCTGCACTGGTGCCAGCGGCAGGAAAGGCATCAATACAAATGCAGCACCTACTTGCGAACCGGTCGCCATTTGCATGGGTGTGATGCCTGTGAGTTTTTTCTTGGTATAAATGCCGACTATCGCATAGCACAAAGTTGCACCCACGCAGGCCAGCACTGCCAGCACCAGTTTGCTGTTGAATTCTACCGGCCCCAGGCGTACCAGGAAGGCTACGCCGAGCACGCCTATCGCCATGCCAGCCATCTTGCGCAATGTCAGCCGTTCACCCAGAAAGGCCGCACCCATCACTGCCCCCAGAGCGGGCTGGTGGCATTCACGATGGCTGAGTAACCGGCAGGTATGCTCAGTGCCGCATAAGAATACAGGGCAAACGGCAAGGCTGAATTAATCGTGCCAAGAACTAAAAATGACTTCCAGTTTGCACGAAAGTTCATCGCACGATTGGTCACATACATCAGTGTCAGCAAGGCGATACCTGCCAACCCCACCCTGACCTCAGCACTCCACAATACCCCGACCACGGGCGCCAGTACCCGCATGAACAGGAAGGATGCACCCCAGATGGCGGCCAAGGAAATCAAACGTAATAAATCAGCACTGCGCATTAAGCACTCCATGAGTATCCAGACCAGGACAGCAGCTTAACAAACTAAGTGAAAAGCTGCTGGCAGCTTTCGGACATGGGAGGGATGAGCGACTAAAAACAGGAGATCACAAGCATCTGGATCAGAAACTTCCTACTTATCAAAATCCCAGTCACGGCGAGGATCACCATTGGGGTCGCAAGCGATGGTTTCAAGACTGGCACACTCGCGCTTCCTGTTCGCGGGATAATCGCTGAGGCTCTTCTTTCCTTCGGCATAGCCTTTGCTATATTGTTCGCGGTGCGGCATCTGATTACGCAGTTTATCGTGCCACTGATGAAATTCAGACTCGGTAAAATGGCATTTCACCGAACGGTACAGTGTATCGCTGTAGATGGCGGTTTTTTCCGGGAAGGCTGAGATGCATGCCTGCACTGCACCTTCCATGGCGCCGACGTACCTGGCAGTAGATAATTCCTGGGCATTTACAACATTCAGCAAGAAGCAACTTGTGCCAAACAAAATGAGACGTTTCATTTTCACTTCAGGCTCCATGCATTTGCACTCCTACTTCGCCAGCCCCATGTTGACTTTGCTTATGCCTACGGTATTCGGATACAGGCTATGCACCAGTTCTGTGGTGTAGGCAAACCTGTCGACAGGATTTCGCATCGACCATTTTATATTATTCGTCTTCAGGCCTATGTCGGTGTGCGCAGTGGCAGAAAAATCGCCGAGATAATATGCCTTGCCGGGTTTGAATACCAGATTGCGTATGGGATTACGAAAGCTACCAACCTCCCTGACGTTGCCATCTGCGTCTGTATACACAATCTCATCGATATCACAAATGGATGGCTTGATCTTGACTACATGCACAGGATTTTCACGGTAAAAACGCAGCAGATACTTGCTACCATCCTGACAAGTGAGATTAAGCCCCATGCTGACATGCCCATCTGCCGAGACCAGTATTTTTTCAGTCTTGATCTGAAAACTGCCATATATAAAACTGTCCGTTTCGGTCAGTTTTTCATCCGGCTTCAGGCGCGGAGTGTAATTGGCACAGGCGACCAGGGACAATGCGGGCAAGAGCAGCGCGAGGGTAGTTGTTATTTTCATGAGGACATAAAAGTACAGGATACACAATAGCTGCAAACGATACAGGGTTTCATGCAGGCATGCAAAAAATCCTGACATGGTAATTTGAACTGATTTGATACATTCCGGTACTGGCGCGAATTTTGCCCATGATAGACTTTGAAAATCTCTCTACATGTTATCCAGAAAGTTTTTCATGGCTACTGCAAACCCCACTTCCCTGATGGTAGCTGCCGCTGTTGGTGCCTTCATCGTCTGGCGTGTCATTTCGCGCGTACGGCGCATGGTGGGCAGGCAGAAATATTCTGGTGTGCGTGCCATGATGACAGTAGTTATTTTCCCTGTCCTTATAGCGCTGGTGGCTTTAGGCGCAATGAAACATGAGGGCAACTTGTTGTTCATGCTGGCAGGCTTGATCGTTGGCAGTGGTCTGGGTATGTATGGCTTGCGCCTGACCAAATTTGATCGCAGCCCTGTCGGGAAATTCTATACGCCTAACGCCCACCTGGGCATAGCGCTGTCATTGTTGATGATAGGCCGCATTGCCTGGCGCATGGGCAGCATTTATTTCACTACGCAATCTTTCGCTGCACCGCCTGGTGATTTTTCCAGCAGCCCGCTGACTCTGTTCCTGTTTGGCATGCTGGCTGCATATTACATCAGTTATGCAGTTGGCCTGTTGCGCTGGTCGCGTGGCTTGCAAAAACCAGCGACAGTAGCAACGCCAATCGCTTCCGATGTCATTGAAAGCACTGATCAAACAGTATGAGCGCGGGTATTAGCCAGCCAAGGGCAGGCCAAAAAACTGCACGGTATTTTTTCGAATTTGCTGTGCCAGTGCCACGGGCGATATCCGCAAGATAGCAGCTACTGCTTCGAGTACGACGGGCAAATGCATGGGCTCATTGCGGTTATCCTGCGGGCGCACCGGCAGATTGCGCGGTAATAAATACGGCGCGTCGGTTTCTATCATCAGCTTGTCTTTGGGCAAAAATTTGACCGCCTTGCGCAAATCATCGCCACGCCTTTCATCGCAGATCCAGCCGGTAATACCGATGTGGCAATCGAGGTCAAGATAGGCCCGCAACTCTTCAGTATTACCAGTAAAGCAGTGCACCACCGCACCTTTGAGTTGTGGACGGTATTGCCTCAACAGGGCAAAGAAATCATCGTGGGCGTCACGTTCGTGCAGGAACACTGGTTTTTGTAAACCTACGGCCAATTGCAATTGCGCTTCAAAACAGGCACGTTGCTGTACTTCCGTCGAGAACATACGGTTATAGTCGAGACCGCATTCACCAACGGCCACCACAGTGTCGCTGGCCGCAAGTTTTTCTATGGCTCTCGCGCACTGCGCATTCCAGTTCTTCGCTTCATGCGGATGCACGCCTGCGGTGCTGCTTAAATAGCCGGGATAAGTTTGTGTCAGCGCGTGTGCATCATGGCTGGCACGCTCGGATGTGCCGGTGACAATGATGTGTTCCACAGTTGCCTGCTTTGCGCGTGAGATGACGGCATCAAGGTCATTGTGAAAGCGATGGTTGCTGAGGTTCGCACCGATATCGATCAGTGCAGGTTTTTGTAGCATGGTATAAATTTCCTGTTGTTTTTATTATTTGGATTACTAGCCGCTCAGTAAATAATACAGATAAAACTGAGGGTATTCAGAAGCAGAAACTGCGAGGGAATAGTCTGGATAGGTCCAAATCTTATTTTTAAAAAGATGGCGCTGGTTTCAACGTCAGCGCCATCTTAATGCGACTTGAATGAAAACATCAAGCGTTTCGTTTTTTGATTGTGGTTTTTTGCAAATCAGAAGCTCTTACTGCGCGATGGAATGGTTGGGATGGAGATAGGGTTCCAGCGTCAATTCATTGAGGTGAATTGACCGAAACCCATCCCCACCCTAGCCCTCCCCTTGAAGGGGAGGGAACTTGGCTATCATCTTTTGTTGAGGAAATTGATTCAAACTGCTGCGTAACCAAGGAAGGCAACAATCCCAAATTCGCTTTAATAGCTATCCACCTACATTGGTTTGAAGCGCCATGCATAAGCCTGACTGACCTTGAGCTTTTCCTGCAAACCCCGCAACTCCACCGTGTACTTGCCCAGTTCATCCCTGTGTGCGCGAGTAATCGCATCAGCGCGCACTACGGTGCCGCGATGCACTTGCCAGAAGATATCAGGATCAAGACCATCCATGATTTCTTTCAAGGGCTTGCGTACATGGGCTTCATCATCGGCACAGACTACACGCGTGTATTTTTCATCTGAACTGAAGAACAGGATTTTTTCTACCGGGAACATCTTGATGGTGTCGCCCACGCTGGCACTGATCCAGCGTATCCGCTCTGCGGTCGTATTCTTCAGACGCTTGTCGAGTTCAGACATGAGCTGGCTGACATCTGCCACTGGTTGTTTGCTGGCGATGCGTTCTTTTAATCTGGTGACTGCTTCCTGCAACCTGATTTCAGACACAGGCTTGAGCAGATAATCAACGGCACCAGCGGCAAAGGCATCCAGTGCATGGCTGTCATAAGCTGTGGTGAAGACGGCATGGCAGCGCCCTTTGACGGCATGGGCCACATCGAGGCCAGTCATGCCGGGCATGCGTATGTCCAGAAAAGCGATATCCGGCTCTTCCTGGTGTATGGCTTCCAGCGCTTCTGCACCGTGTTCACATTCAGCCAGTATCTCCAGCTCTGGCCAGACTTTATTGAGCATGCGGCGTAATTCTTTACGTGGTAAATCTTCGTCGTCGGCGATGATGGCTGTGGTCATGTCTTTACTTTCTTTATTTTTATCAGGCTTCCAGAGGCAGCAATATGGTCGCGGCAACACCGCCTTCAGTTCTTGCTTTCAACACCAGGCTGGCGCGTATTCCATAGGTCGATTCCAGCCTTTCGTGGATATTTGCCAGACCTATGCCAGTGCCAGAACTGCTGCCTGCAAAGCCAACGCCATTGTCAGCAACAGTCAGTTCCAGCATGTCTTCGCCGTAACGATTGATTTTCTTCGCATGGACTGCAATATGCACCGCACCTACCTTGGGTTCCACACCATGTTTGACGGCATTCTCTACCAGCGAAATCAGCATCAGTGGAGGCAATGCGGCATCTGTCACTTCACTATCGACGCTATAACTGAGGCGCGGTATGCGCGCCTGCATCAGACCCAGGTAAGCGCTGGCAGCTTCCAGTTGTTGCCTTAGCCTGGCCTGGGCAGAACTGCCGTCATTGCGCATTTGCGGTATGGTGGCACGCAAATAATCGACGAGATGATCAACGATGGCGGTGGCTCTTTCTGGTTCAGTGAGGATGGCAGAACGTACACCAGCCAGGGTATTGAACAGGAAGTGCGGTTCTACCTGCGCCGCCAGTACCGACAAGCGCAATTCTGCTTCACGGCGAGCCTCTTGGGCGAGGCTGAGTTCACGCTGGCGCATGACTTCCAGCAAGCGTTTTTTCTGGCGGAAGAAATACCAGAGATCAATCGCGCCTGCAATATAAGTAACAAGGCCAAACACCAGCATGAAGGAAAAACCTTGTAACAACATTTTCAATGCAGGTGAATGCTCAATCTTGCTGCTGCTCTTGTCTTTATCACTCTCTTCGACCGGGCGCACCGTAATACCTGCCGCCGGCTTGTCGGCTTTAGGTGTTGACGCACTGGTGGCGGTAATGCTGCCGCCGACGGCGAATTCCATATTTTCAGCACCATAAGCCAGGTATTTGGTGGCATAGTTAGTGCCGGAAATAATGCCATAGCTGATACCTGCCCCCACCAATAAGGCCAGCGTAAGTAAAGTGGCTTCTTTCTTGCTGGCATATGCCTGGTTCCTGACCCATACTGCCATTGCAGGCCCGATCAGATGCAGGGCCGTGCCACCGATGGTCAGGGGACAAAAGCCAGCGCCAGCTTGCGCATATCTGTATCTGCTACCAGACCTGTCGCGATGACCAGCAAGTCAACAATGATGAACAAACCTATCCAGGCCTGCGCCCGGTAACGGAACCAGGTACGCGAAAACACCGGGTAATTACGGGCACGGGTCAGCCAGGTCTCGCTCCTTGCTGTCACTTCGGATGGCAATAGCTGTTCTGAAGTATGTAAAGCAGTGCGCATAGGATTGGTGGCTGGCATGGCGTTTCCTTATATGGTTGTAGCTAGTCTAAGGAAAGTCGTAAGGAGAAAGGAAGAATGCGATAAAACTGGCTGGCAGTCGATGAAACGCGATTTTGCAGCGACGAATTATTCCGTCGCCGTTTCGCCGCCAGCCTCTGGGGCCGCTTCCGCTGCACCTGCTCTTTGCTGTTTGGCAATACGTATGATGGTATTGCGTATGGAAGTCAGCACGGCAACAGAATTGAAAGGCTTGACGATGAAGCCATGGACACCACGCTCCTGCGCAGTCTGCAATACAGTCGCATCGATTTTTGATGACACCAGGAATAATAATGCCTTGGGCAAGTCTGCCCTGATCTTGTCGAGCAAGGCCAGGCCTTCTTCATCAGTTTCGCCTATATCGACACAGACGATCTGGGGCTTGAGCTTGATCACGCGGGCCAGACTGGCGGGTGCCAGGTTGGCATCTCCCACCACTTCATGCCCCCCATTCATCAGAACAGAGGTCAACAAATTGCGGGCAACAGCATTGGCATCCAGGATGACGGCTTTTAGCATGGCTGCAAGTAGAAAAAGATTCAATTTGCATATTAATGCAAAACTTTAAGTTCATGTAAAAAAGGCGGCAGATATGTAGAACTCATTTCATCAATAGGAATGAGATGCGTTTGTCTCATAACCTGTGCTGGTAAGGCGGACGAGGCTGTCAATAATGTTGCCAAATGGCAACGGGAAAATTATCAACACCTGCGCGCCAGCACAGATTATGAAACAAACCCTTCGGGAACTGACGATTTTGGCGCATTGCTGCGCGCAGTTTGTTACCTTGCTCTTGCTAAGGCGGACGCCTTAGCTGCGCGCCACGTCTTGCACTGCATCCCAAATCGTCTTGTTCGCACTCATCCCTATTGATGAAATGAGTTCTGATCTACCGCCTTTCCATCACTATTATTTATTTTGCGTATATCTTATTCCCGGTTACCGTCCGGCTTGGCATTCTTGACATACATCTCCAGCCAGCGGTCTTGCTCCCACAGCATGTGCAATATCGATTCGCGGGCGCGGTAGCTATGGCTTTCATTCGGCAGCATCGACAATCTGGTGGCACCACCCAGGCCCTGTATGGCCTGGTACATGCGTTCGCTTTGCATGGGGAAGGTGCCAGAGTTATTGTCTTGTTCACCATGGATGAACAGGATCGGGTCCTTGAACTGGTGGGCAAAATTGAAGGGCGACATTTCCTGATAGACCTTATTGGCCTTCCAGTAATTCCGGTCTTCGGACTGGAAGCCAAAAGGCGTCAGGCTGCGGTTATAGGCACCGGAACGGGCAATCCCGGCACGGAAAAAGCGGGTGTGTGCCAGCAGATTGGCCGTCATGAAGGCACCATAGCTATGGCCACCGATGGCGATACGGTTGCGGTCTCCCACGCCCAGACGCACGACTTCATCGACGGCTGCCTCTGCATCCATCTTCAGTTGTTCCAGATAGGTATCGTTTGGTTCTTTCTTGCCTTCACCTATGATTGGCATGGTAGGGCCATCCAGTACGACATAGCCACGGGCCAGCATGGGCAGCGGACCGTTATAGGAAATACGGTTGAACTTGTAGGGTGAACCCAGTACCTGGCCAGCCGCTTCTGCTGATTTAAATTCACGCGGGTAAGCCCACATCAGCACAGGGCGTGGGCCATCGCGCTTGGGGTCATATCCAGGTGGCAGATACAAAGTGGCGGTCAGGTCAACCCCATCTTCACGTTCATAACGGATTTGCTGTTTCTTGATGCCCTTGAACTGTGGCATGGGATGCGGGAATTGCGTCAGGGCGCGCGGTGCCGCACTGGTCTGCAAGTCATAGAAATAGAAGTTTGGCCTTTCTTCAACTGACTCGCGGCTGGTAATAAAGCTGTTGCCCTTGTCATTCAGCAAAGCCAGTATCTCTTCGTAATATGGTGCTTGCGAGCGCCACAAGCGGGTAATCTGTTTATTGGTCAGGTCGAATTTATCAAGGAAGGGCCGGTCACCCTCGGCACTGGCACCGGTGCCGGTGAAGAAGATAGCCTTGCCGTCAGGGCTGATGCGCAAAACCAGGCGACCCTGGGCATTCTGGGTCATGACCGGGTTACCGGGATTGCTGTACTGATCTTCTGACTTGCGGGCAAACATGAGCTCGGGCTTGCTGTCAGGTACGCCAGGCTGTATGCGCCAGGTGCGGGTATCGCGGGTCTTGACCCAGTTCTCTGTCACCACGGCGAGGTAATCATTGCCCCACTGTACATTACCAAAACGCCAGCCCAGGTCCATGATTTTTTGTGCTGGGGCATCAAACGGGGCCGCCTGCTGGAACAGGGCATCATGGGTCTTGCTGTTCACTTCAGGGTCGCCACCCGCCTGCGCTTCCAGCCAGTACAGGGTCGCGGGTTTGTCGGTGCGCCAGCCAAAGTCGCGTGGCCCGGCCTGCACGGCATCATTGCCTGTAGGGATGCGTTCACGCAGAGGGCGCTCAGCCACCGTCTTGACTTTTTTGCCCTGGATATCCCAGAGCTCAATCAACTGGCCAAAACGATCTACCGGCAGCATGGTGGAGTAGGGGCGGCGCAATTGCGTGGTCAGGATCAGCTTGCCATCTGGTGAAGCCAGGGATTTGATCAGCGTCATGGGACGAGTGATACGGCGCAACTCACCATTCAGGTTGACGATGCCGAGCTGGGTCTGCAGATACCAGTCCAGAGTGTCGCTATCACGCGCGGTCCTCAGCATGTCTGGATAAATGCGGTTTTGCAGCGTTTTGCCGCCCTTGGTCTCTTGCATATTCGGCCCGGCGGGTACTGCAGGCAGGGGTGGCAATTCCTTTTGATGCAGGGGCGTCAACCTGACCAGTATTTTTTCTGAACCTTCTATCCAGGAAAAACCGGGGCCGGTTACGGCATTCAGCTTGTCGGCCATCAGGCGACGGGCCGTGCCTTTTTTGATATCCAGCAACCATAGTTCGACGCCACCTTCTACCCACAGGCTGAAGGCCAGCCACTGTTCATCGGGTGACCAGGCGGTTTCAGCTATCTTGAGTTTGGCTGGCAAACCTTTGACTTCACGCGCTTTGCCGGTCGCTACATCGAGCAAACTCATGCCATTGCCAAAATCAAAATGGCTGGCGGCGCGGGTGCGTGGATTGATGCGCAAACCCGCAAGACGCAGTTCTGGCTGGGAGACATCGGCAATCCCGGGCAAGCCAGGCAGGGTCAGCAGCAGAGCCGTCTTGCGTTGCGGCCCCAGGCGGAACAGCGGCCCCCTGGGTGCATCGACTACAGCCTGTAATTCTGCCGGCGGCAGCTGGTAGCCGGATTCTGCTACATTGCCAGCCTGGATCTGGTAACTTGCCGACGCTGACAGAGCGAGTGCAGCGGCGGCGAACAAGGGTTTGATACGTATCATTAACAGAGCATCCCGATGTACAACTTGACAATAATTTCAGGGCTAATTTGATAATTTTTTGAGCCCTATAAAAAACTAACGCCCCTTATTTGCAACTAAGGGGCGGAGTTTTTTTATTGCATTGTAAGCGCTTTACAGGCTTTTTACAGCTTAGTTAAGGTCTCATGATGGCATATCACTTATTTTGCGCCGGGTGCAAAGCCGTTGCCAGTAATGTCGAGTTCGGTCACTTCGCCATAATTGGCAGCAATGCTGCGTATACTTTCCGCCTTGCCTATCAATACCATTTGCAGCTTGTCACGCGGGAAGTGTTTATCGACCAGTTGTTTGGCTTTCTCTACATTAAGGCCATCCACATCACGCATGAAGTGATCAATTTGTTCACGCCCTACCTTGGCAACAAACATGTCAGCCAACAAACCAGAGAGTTGCTGGTTGGTTTCAAAACGTGGCGGGAACTGCCCTTTGACATAGGCCTTGGCTGATTCCAGGGTCGCGGCATCGATGCCCTTGTCCCACAGGCGCTGGTAAGTCTTGGCTGCAAGTGCCAGTGCGGCCTCAGTCTTGGGAGTGGCAGTAAAACTGGAAACAGCAAAGCTACCTGTTTCAGCCAGCGGGCTGAAACTACTGCCTGCGCCATAGGTCAGGCCAGAATTGACACGCAACTCATCATTGAGCCAGGAAGTAAAACGCCCACCCAAAATGGTATTGATGACTTGCAGCGGTACATAGTCAGGGTCATTGCGTGCTATGCCCTTGCCACCGAACAGGAAGGTGGTTTCGACCGCGTCTGACTTGTTGACCAGCCAGACGCGGGCCTTGTCTGTCTCGACCTTGCCGTTGGCGACAGTTGCAGGCACGGCAGTGGTAGCTTTCCATGCACCGAACAAGCTGGCCAACTGGGCGCGCATGGCGCTGGGCTTGAAGTCACCGACGATCACCAGGGCGGCATTTTCTGGCCTGTAATAACTTGCATGGAATTTTTTGGCATCCTGAACCTGCAGCGCTGTCACGCTGTTGACCGTGCCAGTGACGGGATTGGCATAAGCGCCATTACCGAACAGCATGCTGCGGTAATAGGTTTGCACGACATTGCGCGGGCTTTCTTTGGCTTGCTTCAGGCCATCTACAGTTCGTGAACGCAGCTTGCTAAATTCTTCTGCTTCAAATGAGGGGTGCAATACCGCATCAGCAAACATGGGCAAGAGTACATCCACATCGGCACTGGCAAAATCCGCGTTCAGGGAAGTCGATTCTGTAGAAGTGCTGCTGGCTATGCGTCCACCGCGAAAATCAAAGCTCTGGTCCAGGGTCTTTTTATCAAACTTGCTGCTGCCTAACAACA